>DRSY01000136.1 GCA_011372335.1 Candidatus Woesearchaeota archaeon
CTCACTGCAAGGGTCTTCTTCACACGCCTCTTTGGACTTATAATCATAGCAACCAGTCACCTCAGCGCAATAATTAAAAGCGCTGAACAAAGCCTTGGTTCTGTCAAGATAGCATCCTTGAACAATATATGCTCCGAGGCTATAATAACATAAGCTGTTATTAACTTTTAAATTAAGACTTGGCTCAGCAAACAAGCCGTAAAGCCCGTTACATAAGTCACACACCCTTGTTTTTGTACACCACGTCTTTCCAGCACGGTCAGGCCCCATGCATACCATGCCGTCTTGTTTACAATCATAAATAGGGATTATATTATTATCAGCATCACACGCACTCCTAACATGGTCTACACAGAACTCATCAGGGTGGTCTTCTAAACAAAGCTCGTCTCCTGTCTTCTGGCATACAATATTAGACTCCCCAACAGCCGGGGTTGATCCTATCATATATGTTGCTTTAATATAATAACAGAACTCAGAGGTTTGCGGAACATTAGTATCAGTCCAGTTCTGACTAAGCATACCTAGAGGGGTGAGCAGAGAAAAGCCTTGTTCTGGGTTAGAACAATCCTCTCCTCCCTCTATTTTTTCACACTTATAAACATGAAAGGTGGCTGGTGGGCAAGAAGAGGATACTTCCCACTTAATAACAACGCTTCTTGTCTTAGAATCAAATGTTGCACTTGCACTCGGATTCAGAGCATCACCTTCGCAAGGAGCATCGCCGCATTGACAATTATCACAAGGACTCCCATCACCGCATACCATGCCTAACTCGCAATCCTCCCCTGCTTCTAACACGAGGTTGCCGCACGCAGATAAGCTTATACAGTTACAATCAACACAATCAGCATCACTGCAGAAGCTGCGCTGGTCAGGCTGAAGAATATTCGTAGCTTCACAAGTCTCATAAGGATAAGTCACGTATCCATCACCGCAAGTGGCATACCCCACGCAATCAGCATCAGTCAGAGGAGTACAACCAAGAGGGCAAACACCATTAGGGGATTCGCTGCACTCACAATCCTTGTCATTCTGAGGAGTACAACCAAGAGGGCATTTCCTGTCATTATCAACACATAAAGAAAGCGAGCCACAGTCAGGGTCCTCCTTAGCGCAATAAGAAGCACAATAATCATCATCAACAACCCATTTGTTGTCCTTACAATAAGCATTATTCGTGTAATTACAATCCCCTTCATAGCATTCACAGTTAAGTTCAAAATCAAGAGTTGTATCAGAGAATAGGTCTATGACCTTGCTGTTTGGTAGGCAGCCATCTTCGTTCTTCTCTGCTCTTACTAGTATTTGAGAGCCTTCTGGAACACCAACAAGCACGTATTCTCCGTTCTCATTAGCAGTCGTAGAAACGCCAAGTGCAAATACCTGAGCGTAACTAGCATGGCTTGTGCCTGCGGTTCTTTTCTCGGTTATAGTCCCTGTTATGTTATAAGTGTTTCCTCCACAAGAGCATTCTTGGTTAAGACTGAGTTCTGGGTCAGCAATAAAAGTATCTCCTGTGTCTGAGCACATAAACCTGTACTTGGCTTTGTTCTCAGTTGAGCCACAACAACACCCAATCTCACACGCAGATAACTCAGAGCATGGCGTGTTATTAAAAGCGGTGTTATCCCCTGTACACTCAGTCTCGGATGCTACTGAGATGCATGCTTCTTGAGAGCTGTCAACACAGCACCCCTCTGCCGGGCTCTGCGCATACACCCCTGGCAGGTATGATAAGGGAAGAAATAAGAGTATCATAGCAAATAATACTATGCTAAGTGTGTTGAATAAGAAGCGTAAGAAACGCGAAATTCCTTGTTTAGTTAACATGTCTTCAACCACCCTTTTTTTCTCTTAAAAAGTCTTTGTTTAAAAGTATATAAAGTTTTTTATTTTAAGATTTAAAGAATACTGCTTAAAGCTCTGAGGTTTTCCTAGTTCTTCAGCCTTTGTGAAGAATGCGCTTCTAGTTTTTTTCCTCTTGTTTCTTGTTTTTTTATTACTTTTTTTCTTTTTCTTAAAAAAACAAGAATTTATTTTTAATAAAAAAAGGTTTTTAAGGATTCTGACTTCTTTTTTTTAATTAACTATGATATAAGCAGGGTGTGTTACTAGGCTTAACGAGGTATCATTATAACATGACTCTACAAAGCCATTAGTGCTGTTCTCTCTCACCCAGAAGCAATCAGGCATATTCTTAATACACACCTCTTTATCCATTATCTCAAAGCAATCAATGTGCTTCTCAAGGTCTCCTGAGTGAACAATAGGTGAGACGCATTTCCAACAAAGAGAGTTAGGATCAGATTTAAACTCGCCTTGACACTCGCTTTTGCACTGATTAGCAGCTACTGTGCACCAAGCATGTTCGCAATCATGAGCCGGAGGTTGAGCGAATAACTTGTCAGGAGGTTGACAGTTATTAACATGTTGCTTTGCACAGCTACAGGAATCCTTTGCGTAACTACTACACCCATGAATAATGCAGTTCTCAACACAAGCAGGCATAGGAAGACTATTACTATTTGAGTCCTCCACATTGATATTGAACCATTGATAGTCGAATAAGCCGCTATCATCCAGGACTAGGATTCCGACTTCGTGCTCGCCATAATCATACTTTTTAATATGGAATCTGAGCACACCTCTTTCTAGGTTACGGGTTATCTCAGAGTCATTCTCGCGCCAACCAGTGCCTGGGCCTTGGGATAAGAAGAAGTATGTGACAGGATTATCATCAGGGTCAAAGCTATTAAGCGGGATGCTGATTATTACGGGTTTGTCTCTAGGCATGTCTTTGTTGGAAAGATCCACAGTGATATTATTTATTAAGTCAAGAGCAGGCTTTCTGTTCTGAATAGCAACTCTGAATAAGAAAGGTCTGCCATTAACCAAGGATTTTCTGTCCTTTACCTCAATGATATCATCGTAATAGAAAGGAGCAAAATAATAAGAGTTCGATGCTGGCATAGGGTTATTTATCTTTCTTAGTTCTAAGCCATCATTATAATAAAAAGAGGATAAGTAATCCTTTGTAATATCAAAACCTGTTCGCTTTGAATCCAGGGAGAGGACGTCGTATATGAAGTTGTAGATTAAGCCAAGCCTTACTTTAACAGTGGTTTGGTAGTCAAGTGTTCTGGTTACAGGCTTCTGATTCTCAAAACTAATCCTCAAAGGGTATCTCACAAAGATTATGATTTCTGATGGTAAGATACTTACTTCAACAAAAGGCTTCTCCTCAGGAGTGATGTTCGCATTCATTCTGTTTGTGAAAACAGAAAAATTAACACAGACAGGAAGGTTGTTAGTAATATAGTCTTCTAATTGTCTCTGAATCGTCAGACCGATTTCTCTGCCTTTAGCAAAGCCCTCACAACCAGAGTCTTTGGTAAGATAGCAGAGCTTGGTCATAACATTGTTCTGTCCGAAGAAGCCGTAAAAAGCAGCGTGGGGGTGGTCAGAAGTGCCGAACCCGCATTCCTGTGAATAAATAGTATTAAGCTTTGAAAAAGGGGTTGCTGGGTAAGGGTAATCCGGGGTCTTATAAGTTACGTTCTTGCAAAAAGTGTTTTCTTTTAATCCGTAAGACACAAAGTAGGTTTTTTCAAGCCCTGGAGGGGTGTAGTTAAGATAGTCTTTTCCAAGGTTTTTGTGAGTAAAAGGGATTGTGCCTCCTTGGAAATCATAGATTACACCGCCGTTCTCACCTATTTTTTCGATTCCGTCCATGGCGGTTTGTCTTATGCAACTGGTCACGTAGTTCTTTAGACTTCCGGCTTCTAATTCATAAAGAACAATTCGCGTATTCTTTGTGCGTGGCTGTGTGCATTGTTTAAGAGTGATAAGAAGAAAAAATATTATTAGCAGGACCAAACCAAGAATTACGAATAATGTTATCTGCGCTTTCTTGTTTTTCTTCGTGTTTTCTCCCATGTTCTTCAGCGAGCCTTTCTAAGGCGGCACTTTTATTTTCAGTTCTGTATTAAGTTCTGTATTTCGGTTGTTGTTTTTACAAAAGGTTATTTGTTAAAACAAAAAATAATTTTTTTATCTAAACACAATACTAGCATAACTAACACTGTTTGTGTAATCCCCGGTCACATCCCCTGAAGTATAGTATTGTTCTAACTTGGCCTTATTAAAAATGAGTGCTCTTAAAAAAAGGGAGATTGCTAAGTACCCGCAGATACTTGCTCGAGTGGTGCGTACATAATTTTCAAAGCCTTGAGCATCGCCTCTGAGGATAAAACTTATTGCGTCTCTGTCCAGCTTTGAAATATTCTCCTTAATATCTTCTGTGAAAGGCAAATAGCCGTATGCATGGCCGTAGTGTGTGAAGTCAGAGCTAACAATGAATAAGGCCTCTTTTTTAAGCTCAGTAATGGTCTGTTTTAAATCCTGGGCTGCTCTTTCAAGATCAAGGTCGTCTGATACTAATAAGGGAAGTATTTTAATCTTCTCAGCTTTGCTGCTCAGAGCAAATTGCAAGAAGGGGAGTTGTACTTCTAAGCTGTGTTCGTGAATATGAATGCCCTCA
>DRSY01000016.1 GCA_011372335.1 Candidatus Woesearchaeota archaeon
ATTATAATATTATAATTATAGAAAAACCCAGAATAGTTCTAAAAAAAATTCTGAAACACTGATAAAGCAATGATAATAACACTGTTTTTGATTATAATAAAAAATAATGGTTTGGAAGATGATACTATAATATGATACTTTAAATATAATAATACATATAAAAAAATAAGAATTCCCATCTTATAACAAGGATTTCCTTTCGGAGCGGTGGCGTTCAATGGTTCAAGTCATACTAGCAGGAACCAATGTTCCTATCCGGATACGACACGAATTAGAAGGATTAATCGGGTATCTAAGGAGTTCTCCAGAACATAATACCGAGAAACTAGAACATGCCCGGCTCAAACTGGAGGAGTTAATAAACCAGTTCACACCCGAAGTAATATGCGCTGCGTATGCAAGGATTAGTAGAAGTAAGAAAAACGTTGATGAGCTTCTTGAAGAAGCCTTAAAAGATATTCCTAGAGCAAGAAAATCTAATGAAGCAATCATTTTTGGGATGGGTCATCACTCAGTAGCGGACCATGCTATTTTTAATTTTAATATAAGAGGTGCTTCTAGGCTTCTCATCGAAGAGATTGAGAAGAGAAGAATAGGAGCAGGCTATACAGAGAAATCCCAGAGATACGTGACTTTTAAAGGGGATTTTGTGAAGCCAAGAGAATACTCTGACCAGGACCTGAGAAGATTCGAAGAGCTTGTTAAGCAACAAAACGAGTTCTATCATAAGACTAATAAACGCTTATCCGAGCATTTAAAAAGAAAATTCGCTGGTAAGATAAGGAAGCTAAGTGACGAAGAAGCAAAAGAGTTCGTAAAACAACTCGAGGGGCGTGCAAAAGAGGATGCTCGTTACGCATTAAGCCTTGCAACAAAAACCCAGCTCGGGTGTTCTTATACAGGACAAACCCTTGAACTAGCCATAAGAAGAGGAAGACACGGCAGGTTACAAGAAGAAGCAGAATGGTTTAAGCAGTTATTCGAACAAGCAAGGATTTATGCTCCTTCCCTTATACAGCTCGCAGACCCAGAATTATTCAGACATCACAACCCAGGACAAGAATTAAAGGATGATTACTTCAAATACGCTGAGCAGGACCTAAGACGACTCGTAGAAGAAACATTCAGGAATAATCATAGAGCCCTAGATTATTACAAGCAGATAAACCGCGATGAGTTCATAACACCTCCTGATTACAAGTATGTGACCCGTGTCAAATCAGACCATGCTGATACTAATATCATAGCCGCCCTACTATACGAGTACTCAAAAGAAGACCTGGAGGACAGCTACGCCCTGGCACGCCTCTTAATCAAAGAAGGAGAAGCAGAGGATTTCATGAAAAAAGCTCTGAAACACCTCTCTGAGCATGACAAAGTACCAAGAGCATTCGAGATGAGCAGCGGATTAATCTACGGAGCAATAATCAGTGCGACTTGCTTTGCACAGCTAAAAAGGCATAGGATGATGACCTTACTAAGCCAGGACTACGACCCAGGCCTCGGCTTCACCACACCTCAAAACATAGAAGAAATAGGAGCGGATAAAGAACTGAGAAGAGTGATTAATAATAGTTCAGAGCTATACTACGAGTTCCTACCAAGATACGGGAAAGCAGCAGAGTACTGCTTAACAAACGCTCATAGGAGGAGAGTACTCATAAGCATTAACATGAGAGAATTATACCATGTTTCAAGGCTTCGAGAAGACGAGCACGCCCAATGGGAGATCAGAACTCTCGTGAAGAACATAAGCCGACTTGAAAAAGAACAATCACCTATAAGCACAATGCTCCTCGGCGGAAAGCACGAATTCCAAAAGATTCATAATAATGCTTATTCAGAAAAATAAAATTTAATAAATAAGGAGGAGATAAAGATGAAGGATTACACAGGAATCCTGGTTATGATTGACGGACCTGATGGTAGCGGTAAAAGCCTAATCCTACAAGGAATAGCAGAGCATCTCAAAGGAAGAGGTAAAAAAATCTTTGATCTTAAAGAATACGCGAAGAACCACCACTCCTTACCAGAACCAGAAGAATTATACGAGTACGAGATCATCCTCTCAGCAGAGCCTACCCACGCATACCTCGGAAGAAGTATCAGAGACGAGATTATACGTGATAACCAGCGGGATTACTCTGCTCTAATAACCGCAATAGCATACTCCTTAGACAGACTCATCCTCTATAAAAGAATAATCATCCCTCTTCTCAGAAAAGGAAAAACAATCATCCAGGACAGAGGAGTCACAACCTCTCTCGTATACCAGCCAATACAAGCAGAACCATTAGAACTAAGCGACATCCTAAGCCTGGAAGGGAACAAGCTCGCCTTAGAACACAGACCAGACCTCCTCATAATAACACGAGCAGACCCAGAGACCTGCCTTAGAAGACTAGATGAGAGAAAGCATAAGAAAGACCACGCAATATTCGAGAAACTCGAATTCCAGAGAAAAGTGTATGAACGTTTTAATAGCAAATGGTTCAGAGAGTTGTTTGAGGAGAAAGGCTCAAAAGTAGTATACCTAGACGCGACTAAGACAAAAGAAGAAGTTATTAAGACAGCCATAGATGTTTATAATGAATTCATAACACAACAAAAAAACAAAGGAGAGGTGTTCCTGAAAAAAGAAGCATGAAAAGAAGAACAAACCCTTTTTTTCTCATTAGGCTCCTTTTATTCCTCTTCATCCTTTGACTCAGATTCTTGTTCAAAAAAAGAATTAAGGTTCTTACTCATCACCATTGCTTCATAACTAACCCCTTTACTCTGCCTATTAATAACCATGAAAAATAATTAAGGCAAGCCCTATTTATAAATATGATTAAGTCACAAAATATAATTCCGAAACCTTTGTTTAAGAAATATATTCCGAAGTGATAGCTTCTCAACCAAGAAGTAACAAAAAAAATATTTTTTGGGTTTAGGATTGTTTTCTCCCCAGACTCATAATACTCCTAATATCATCCTCTAAAACCACCCCTGTACGAGCATCAACCCTAATATTAATAATATTAAAACTCCTACTCACCAAAGTAATATTATAAACCTGTCTATCAAGGTGCTGAAGAATAACAATCCTCTTAGTAATACGCTCACCAGCATACTTACTCCTCACCACATCCTCACACACACCAAGAGCCCTCTTAACACCAACCCGCACAGCACCCAGATCAAGCTTCTTAACAACACCACTCCTCTTAAAAACCTCCTCAGCAGGCCTCATCCTAATCCTAGGCTTAGTCTCAAAAACCACGAGCTTATCACTCTTCTCAGAGTAATAACCAAGCTCCCACGCACACCCCTCCTCATCACCACTAATCATAGCAAAGCAATGAGCAAGGTAGTAATGAGGATGCTCCTTAATAAAAGACTTGAACACCCTGCTAGACTCCACCTTCCCAACCAGAGACTTAAGCGAAACAACCATTTTAAAAACAAAAACACCTCCCACAACAACTTTTCTTTATTCTATCCTAGTCCTATACTCCTCAAGCCTACGCACACGCTCCTCTAACAAGCCCAGCTCCTCCTTCACCCGCTTATTCTCCTCGTACACCTCCCTGAAAGACTCGCTTAGCTCAACAAATCCTTCCTTCAAAGCCTTAATATCACTCTGAGCAACACTCATATTAATAAATAACTCCTCAAAACCCTCACCACCGTACCAGCCAAGACTAACAAACATCATAACCAAGCCAACCTCGTCAGGATCAGAAGAGTTATAAGCCTCTAAAGCCTTACCAATAACAGGCCCAGGACCAACTGCCTTCATAGCAACCCCAGGCTTACTAGAAGGAGTAAGCCAATCCCCAGGCTTAACAGGACCGTTCTCAGAAGAAACCTTAACAGGAACCCTGCCTGCCAAGGCAACAACAGCAATCCTGTCAACACTAATATTCACTCCTTCAGGCTCCTCACCAATAACCAGACCAGGCTTAGTAGAAACCACCCCTATTACTCCCCTCTCATACGCAGAAGAACTCCTCCTCACAAGGTTAGGCTTACTACCAACAACCACAACATCACCAGCCTCCACTGTTTCTCCCTCATCAGCATAATAAACCTCAGCCACATCAGCACCAGTAGCGTATTCAATGTAGCCTAATAATCTGGCGTTTGGTGAACCTTCAACTGTACACTTATATTCAAAAACTTGACCACTATCTGTGCCTTGGATAAAGGTAGTTCCGTCTGCATAAGCAGTATCATCATTATGCCAAAAACCAGCCTCTCTATCAGAACTACTTCCATCTCTCCTGGTCCAAACATTCAACCATCTTCCTCCTGAAGTATACACACTAATAATTACTACCCGGGTATTAGAAGAAGTAATACTAGTAGCATCATAATCATGCCAATTACTATCACAAGTCCAACTCATACCCGCTGGGCTATTCTTCCAAACCACAGTTGAAAAAGTAGAAATACTCCTACTATTAATGTCTCCGCCACTTACTGTTAAATCTCCGCCAATTGCAAGATTAGCTGAACTATCTATAACAAAATC
>DRSY01000142.1 GCA_011372335.1 Candidatus Woesearchaeota archaeon
CTATTTGAACAGCACTTCCAACCAAAATAAAATTTTTCATTCCCTGATCTTAGACTTATCTCCCTTAATTCTTTTAAATTTTCATTCATAAAATCTTTTAATTAATCCATAAATTCTTTTTACTTGATTACTCAAATAGTAAACACAAATACTCAGAATAAGAAACTCAAACCTTCAAATTAAAAATAATCCTTATAAAATATCTTAAGCAGTCCTCCCAGGACATTAGACTCCTTTATTTCTTATTTCTCTCTTTTCATCCCTCTTCCTAAAGTTCTTAATCCTTCTTATCTTCTTCTTGCTTTTCCTCTTTCTTCCCCTTATTAGATTCTGTGCTCCTCTCCTCCTCTGACACTTTCTTCTCATCTCCTTTCTTCTTATGAGTAGCTTCTTCCTTTTTTTCCTCCTCTACCAATGGCTTAGAGCCGTGCTTAGTAATCTTGAGGTTGATTTGCGCGGTCTTGGAGTAAATCGTGTTCCCAGCAACCGTCTTTCTTACCTTCCTTCCTTTTCTGTTCTTCCTTATACCTACGCCGCTCACTATGAGTATTCTCTTCCTTGCTGTGCCTCTCACGTCTCTCCGCATTGGGAAGCCGCAGTAATCACTGCCGCCGGTTATCTCAAACTCGTAGCCAGCAAAGCCTATGGCATCACCGCTAATCTTTTCCCCTATCCTCTTCTTAAGAAAAGCCTCAGCAGCTTTGTCAGAAACAACTTTCTTAACAGTTCTGCCTGTCTTTGGGTCTCCTATGCTTAGTTTGAATTCCATGTTCCGCCCTCCGAGCCTACACCACTAAAACTTTTTTTTGAGGGTGCGCTCAGTCAGAGCAGAGGAAAAAAACAAGGGTTTTTAAAGGTTTTGAATATTCTGTTTTTAACATCAATGGTGTTCCATCATATTAAGAAAATAGAGAAAGCCCAAACATACCTAGATATTGCTGTGAGACGAGCTCTGAAGCATAAAAGTAAAAAGAAGCAAGGAGCTTCTTTTGATAAGGCTAAGCTCAGGGAGTATGACTTTGTTGGGATTATAAGGGATTCTCTTTGTTCTAAGCTCCGCAGCGTAATGAATGATTTCCCTGTGCTTGACGACTTACCTATGTTTTACTCAGAGCTTCTTAGAGTAACCCTGGATTATGATAAGCTCAAGAAATCCCTTTCTAGTATTGGTTGGGCTGTTAAGAAAGTGCAGGAGCTTGCTAGGAGTTATAGAAGGAAGATAAGGGAGACCTCTGATTTTAAGCATCTTGATGCTGTTAAGAAGGCTTTTCTAGGCAGGGTTTGTTCAGTTGTTAATCAGGTTGATAAAGACTTAGAGTGCTTAGAGCATGCAAGGCTTGTGATGAAGGATTATCCTGTGATAAAACCAGGGATTTTTACTGTTTGCATCGCAGGCTTTCCAAATGTTGGGAAGACCACTCTGCTTAGCAGGCTGACTAGTAGTGTTCCTGAGATAAAAGCGTATCCCTTCACAACTAAGAGGCTTAACCTGGGTTATGCTTCTCTAAGGGGAAAGGAGGTGCAGTTCATTGATACTCCTGGAACTCTTGCAAGGCCTAATAAAATGAATAGTATTGAGAAACAAGCATACCTTGCTATGAAATACCTCGCGGATGTGATTATCTATGTGTTTGATCTTACAGAGCCTTATCCTCTGGCTGATCAGAAGAGGCTTCTGGGTAGAATTAGTAGGTTAGGGAAACCCGTGATTACTTATCTATCAAAAACAGACGTGTTAGAGCGAAGCGTTGTAGAAGAGTTCTCTAAGAAAGAAGGAGCTATACTAACCCTTAATAAGTTACGAGAAGAGATTAGCAGGAGGATTTTGGAATCCAACTAGTTCTTATTAACAAGTATCTGGCACTTACAGGGCATCTTGCTGATTATCCTCTTAGCAGCCATCTTTCCGGTTTCAAGATGAGGCTTATCAACATGAACCTCAAAAATGGTCTGACCTGGTCTTACCTGGGCTGCTAAGCCAATAGGCTTTCCAAAGCTCTTCTTCATCCCAGTACTCATCCTATCAGCACCAGCCCCTGTGGCAGTAGGGTTCTCTCTGAGGATGTGATGTGGATAAACCCTTATCTTAAGCTTAAAACCAGTCTTGCCAGTTTTCTTTTCTAGCACTCTGTTACTGGACTTACGAGCAGCTTCAAGAGCATTATGCCTTATCTGCACTGCTTCCTTAGAATTAACGTCTATCCTATACTCGAATTTCCTCTTAAGATCCCCCATTTCATACTTCACTATAAGATTATGAGGAGTGGCTCTTACAAGATTCTTCTTCCTGTACTTACTCTTACGAGTATAAGGTCTTTCTATCTTCCTATAAGCAACGCCTTTTCTGAGTTTTGCCATTAAACTCTTCTGAAAAAGTAAATTATTTAAAAAAGTTACTGTTTTTGTTTTTTTTTACTAGTACAGCCCGGTGGTGTAGTGGCCAATTCCAATGGAAAGAATTTGGAGGCTACGCATAGGAGGTTCTGGCCCTCCTGACCCAGGTTCGAAACACAAAGACATTAGCGGAAGTCCTGGCCGGGCTATCCTTTTTACTTTCAACCCGGTTTACAGGTTTGATTTAACTGGTTTCAGGGGTTATTTCAAACATTATTTTGTTTCCTTTTGCGTCATAGGCTTGTATGTCCTTCTCTGTGTAAGGTTTTTTTATGATTAAGTGGACCATACCTCTTTTTGAGAAGAAATGAAGGTCTGCTCTGCTTGGCTTATTGCTTGGTCCTGGATGACTATGCACGCTTCCAACAATACTGCTGGTTAAGGGGAAGTTAATCTTCGCAAGGGTTGAGTTCTCATTAGCAAAGTACTCTTGGTAGGCAAGCCCATGAATCCTAAGGGTTCTCTTTCTCACCTTGCCTTGTAAGAAGGCTATGAACTCATTCGGAGAAGTCATCCTGGCTAGTTCAATAATGGCTTCAATCACTTCTTTTGTGAATATAATCCTTTCAAAATCATATTTTTCAAGTTCAAAGAGCTTCTTAAGCCAGTCTATTATTTTTTTATAAAAGGTCATGTGGTATTCTTGTAGAATGATTATTTGCTTTTAATATGTTTTTGTTTTTTTTATTAGTAAAAAATAAAAACTTTGTTAAAACCTTACCTGGTTATGGAGCGATACGAGACAAGCGTGGGTGCTGTGGTGATTAATTCTCAGAATAAGATTCTACTTATTTTTCAGAGAAAAGCCAGGTACTGGGAGTTCCCTAAGGGGCATATGGAGGGTCAGGAGGATGAACTTTTAACCATGGATAGGGAGGTGAAGGAGGAGACAGGGATAAAGAGTTATGAATTAATAAAAGGGTTTAGGTATGAAATAAATTATTCTTTTGAAGACTTGGAAGATGTTGTTCATAAGAGAGTAATATTTTACCTTATAAGAACAGATGATCCTATAAGGATATGTATTGAACACGAGAAGTATGCCTGGGTGGATTATGAGGACGCCTTGCGGCTTGTTAAGTACGATGAGCAAAGAGAAGTATTAAAAAGGGTTAATGATTTTCTTAGGAACTCTGCAAAATGAACTATTATAATGAGATTTCTAAGGGGTATGACGAGCTTTACGGAGAAGAACAGATGAATAAGGCGAGGCTTATAGCAAGTAAGCTCGTTCTTAAGAAAGATGATAAATTACTTGATGTTGGTTGTGGTACTGGCTTTTACCTTGACTTGTTTGGGTGTGATGTAACAGGTGTTGATCCGTCTGAAGAACTAATAAAGGAGTACAAAGGCAACCACCAAGTACTGTTAGGAAGAGCAGAGGAGCTTGACTTCGCGGATGACTACTTTGATGTTGTGATAAGTATAACAGCTATTCATAATTTTGATGATATTGAGAGGGGTTTAAAGGAGATTGAGCGTGTTGGGAAGAACAGGTTTGTCTTCTCTGTTATGAAGAGGAGTGATAAGTTCGGCTTAATTGAGAGGTTGATTAATGAATTATTTGTTATTAATGAAAAAGTATTTGAAGACAAGGATGTTATCTTTTTTTGCACTAAGAAAGGCTGAGAAGGCTTAGGAAAGGGTTTTAGAGGGTTTAAGGAAGGGCCTGTAGCTCAATGGTAGAGTACCACCTTCGCACGGTGGGGGCTCCGGGTTCGACTCCCGGCAGGTCCATGGGGGCTGTGGTGTAACTTGGCTTAGCACTCAACCTTCGGGAGGTTGCAATCGGGGTTCAAATAAGTGTAAGCTCGCCCTAAGAAAGGCTTGCATTTTTGAGAGTCCTCGCAGCCCCATACCAGATAATTTGGAAAAATTTTATATACTCCTTTCTCCTAAGATTAATTCTTTTAAGATGATTTGGAATATTATTAATCGTGATGACTTGTTTCCTAGTGTACTGGTTAGTGTGAGGTCTCCTTTTGAGATACTTGGCAGGGCAGAGGTGAAGGATAATATCGCTGTTGTGAGCTGGCATATGCCTGCGAGTATTACTCCGAGCAAGTATGCTATTAGTATTCCTAGTGATGATCCGGTTAGGAGGA
>DRSY01000055.1 GCA_011372335.1 Candidatus Woesearchaeota archaeon
CCCATCCACAATAATTAAAAGTGTTTTACACTAAAAACAAAGTTTTAAAACAGGTTTTAAAATGAGTGCTTTTGAAAACATACTCTTTAATCTTCCTGAAGTAAAAGCACCGACCCAGAAAAAACTTTCTTTTAAAGAGAAACTTAAATGGACTCTTATAATCCTCGTATTATTCTTTATCCTCGGCTTAATCCCCTTATACGGCTTAGGCACTAATGCTCTCCAACGGTTTGAATTCTTATCAGTTATTCTAGGAGCAAAATTTGGCAGCATAATAAGCTTAGGTATAGGACCTATTGTAACAGCATCTATTGTACTCCAACTTCTTAACGGCTCAGGCCTAGTCAAATTTGATTTAACAACGCATGATGGAAAAAGAAGATTCCAAGGAATTCAGAAGCTATTATCAGTGTTTTTCATACTCTTAGAAGCAGTTATTTATATTCAGATGGGAGGACTAACCCCTCAAGCCGGCGTTTCTCCTTTAATACTAATCTTCCAATTATTCCTAGGCGGATTAATGATACTCTTCATGGATGAAGTTGTTAGCAAATGGGGCTTTAGCTCAGGAATAAGTCTTTTCATCGCTGCAGGAGTATCCCAGACCATATTCATAAGAGCTTTTAATCCTTTACCAAGCCCCAATGATCCAAGCGGGATGTCCGCAGGAGCGGTTCCTTCTTTAATACAGGCTTTAAGCCAGGGTAATGCAACTCACGCAGGCTTAATGTTTGCTACCATAGCAGCGACTATTATTGTATTCCTGCTTGTTGTTTATGCTCAGTCTATGAGAGTAGAAGTGCCTCTGAGTTTTGGAAGAGTAAGGGGTTACGGTATTAGATGGCCTTTACACTTCTTTTATACAAGTAACATTCCAGTAATCCTTGTAGCAGCCCTTATTGCTAACTTACAATTATTTGCACGTTTATTATCAAACAGCGGCATTAATATATTAGGGACTTTTTCAGGGAACACCCCTATCTCTGGCCTAGCAGCATGGCTTTACGGTCCTAGAATAGTAGAACTAGCAATTAAACACTCACTTACTTTCTCACATGTTCTTCAAGGATTAGTCTATGTGCTTTTTATGATGATTGGAGCCATGATATTCAGCATTTTCTGGGTGCAAACCTCCGGGCTTGATGCGAGGAGCCAAGCAGAGCAGATGCTAAGCTCAGGTCTGCAAATACCCGGGTTTAGGAAAGATATTCGTGTGCTTGAGAGGATGCTTAATAGGTATATCTGGCCATTAACAGTTGTCGGAGGATTAGCAGTGGGCTTACTAGCAGCCCTTGCAGATATCTCAGGAGCTTTGGCTAGTGGAACAGGAATCCTACTAACAGTAATGATAGTATACAGGCTATACGAGGAGATTGCTCAGCAACACATGATGGACATGAACCCAATGATGAGAAAGTTCATAACCGGCGGATAAAAAAGAAAAAGAAAGAGAACCAGGTTTTTGCTATCACCAAAAAAATTTATATCCCCCTCTATTACCGTATACCATAACAACCTTTAAAAACACTTGTTTTTTCTCTTTATAAAAAAGGTGACTTAACTTGGTTTTTGAGAACATCCTAGACCCCATATTCAGTCCTCTCCTAGACATGCCTCCTGTTCTAGCCATACTTCTAATTTCCTTTATCATTACTTTAGCAATAACTCTTGTATACAAGTTCACAACCGACCAGGAGAAGATGAAGAAACTGAAACAAGAGATGAAGGAGTACCAGAAGAAGATTAAAACGCTTAGTAAAGAAGACCCACATAAAGCAATGGCGATACAACAGAAAGCCATGAAAAGAAACCTGGAGTATATGAAGAGCAGTTTTAAATCAACTCTCTACACACTCATCCCTATTCTTATCATCTTTGGCTGGCTTAATACACACATGGCATATTACCCCTTAGCACCGAACCAGTCTTTTGAAGTCACTGCTTTTTTTGCACAAGGCCATGCGCCTAGTGTGACTCTTTCAAGCATCCCAGAACTTAAGATTCTTAATAATGCCACCCAGCCCATTAATGATGGTAAAGCAACATGGGAGTTAATAGGATCAGAAGGCGAGTACAAGCTTATAATTAATTATAATGAAGAGGAGTACACAATGCCTTTACTGATAAGTTCTAAGCGGAAATATGCGCCTCCTGAAAAAAAAATCTCTGATTCAAAGCTTAAAAAAATAGTTATTAGCAATGAAAAGATTTATCCCTTAAAAGATGTTCTTGGCTTGAAATTAAACTGGCTCTGGACCTATATCCTTTTTAGTGTAATAATAAGCATTGCTCTTAGAAAGGTGTTGAGAGTATACTAGGTAATACTGATACCTTCTTCTCCTCTTCTGAGGAATTACTGTTTGTTAGCATTCGTAAGCTTTATAAAGACTTTATTATTCTCGAGAATAAAAATGCCAAGACCAAGGTATAGGTCAAGAAGTCTTAGAAGAATCCAGAAAAAGACGCCTGGAGGCAAGACTAAGCAGATTTATAAAAAGAGAAAACCAAAAACACATAAATGCGCTGAGTGCGGTGCAGAGCTAAAAGGAATCCCAAGGCTTAGCCCTGCAAAGGCAAAGAACAGCCCAAAAACCAAGAAAAGACCAGAACGCCCTTATGGCGGCTTCCTCTGTTCAAAGTGTGCAAGAGAAAAGCTTAAGAAAGAAGCAAGATTAGAACATGAATCAACGCACTGAAAACCAAAGGAATAAGAGCGGAATAAAATAAATTACTAAATAAAAATAAATAATAATAACAAAATAAAAAAAATCCAAGAGAAAAGGCATCCGCATAAAGGTTTTTGGTGACAAAAACCTGGCGAAATCTGAGGATGCTGGGGTTTGAAAAAAATGTATCAGATCGGAAGAGTGTGTCTCAAGATAGCAGGAAGAGATGCAGGTAAGAAATGCGTAATAATAGATGTGATTAACACGCATTATGTGATGATAGATGGCGAAACAAGGAGGAGAAAGTGTAATGTTAAGCACCTAGAACCTCTCGGGACTGTACTAAAGGTCACTAAGAACGCTCCTAGAACCGAGGTTGTGAGGCTATTCAAAACCCTGAATATTGAGCTTAAAGAAACAAAACCAAAGAAAAAAACAGAGCGACCAAAGAAGCTAAGAAAAAAGAAGATAAAACCAGCTAAACAACCAACAGATAAGACGTCTGGGGAGGAAGAGAAGAAGATTAAACAAATTAAAGAAGCACAAGCACCTATTTCATCAGAGAAACCCAGAAAATAATAATAAACCCCAAGCACAAGCCTAACTATAACGAAAACAAAAAAAACAAAAAGGAAGATAATAATAAATAATAATAGGAGAACAATAAAAAAATAGGCTTAATAATCCCTTTTTCTTTGTATCAGACCCGGTCTTTTACTCTTCTTCCTTTTCTTTTCTATCTCCTCAAGCAGCTTTCTTACAGCTTCCTTCGGAGTCTTAGCACCCAGTATCTTCTCGGTTTTTCGCTCATCAAAATAAATACCTGTAAGAGTCTTAGCCATCCCCCCACTCGTAGTAAGAGCAACAATAGGGATGTCCTCTATATAAGCATAAGTTGCTTCATTAAGAGTGCCTGCTCCTCCCCCAACAATAATAGCGCCATCACAGCTATTAAGATTAATAGCGTCTCTTGACCATCCAATACCTGTAGCTACAAGAGCATCACAATACTTGTTATGATTCTCCATTTTCTCCCATGGAAGTATGCCTAGGGTGAGTCCGCCATGCTTTTTTGCGCCTTTCATAGCAGCCTCCATAACTCCATGACCCCCTCCTGTGACAGTGACCGCCCCTATTTTTGCAATTTCTTCACCGACCTTCTCTGCCAGGCGATAAGCTTTTTTTGTGCAGATCGACTTGCTACTCCCAATAACCGCTATTTGTAACCTACGACCCATTCTTATTCACCCTTCACTTTTTTTCTTTTTTGAATAGTGCTTTGTAAAGCTCTGTTAGGTTTAATTCAAAACCAACAACAGGCATTTCAAGTTTGAAGTTTTCAAGAACTTCAGGGTTTATTTCACCTATGTACGCAACCTTTTCACCCTTAACATTTACTCTACCACACCTCCCTTTAATAAAAGAAGGATGATCTGTTTTGTTAAGTGTGTAAACAACCCCGAGCGTGTCAAACAAGAATTCTAGGGCTTGCTTTGCATTTGTGAAAGTAGCGTCTTTTGCAGCTAAACAATACCCGAGCCTTACAGGATTCCTTGTTCTTGTTTCAGCAGAGTCATCCCTTACAACCACTTCCCCTATCTCAAATATTTGTTGCGGGTACTCTTTATTTGTGTTTTTTGATAAGAAGTCTAATAAGCTTGGCAGAAGCCAAGTTCTAAACACGCACCAATTCTTTGATACAGGATTCTCTATTTCAACAACATCCATTGAGACCAGCATCTTCTTCAGAAGTGTTTCTTTACTCG
>DRSY01000157.1 GCA_011372335.1 Candidatus Woesearchaeota archaeon
AAAAGAGGATGTTAAAAAAGGTTTTTTATGTTAAAAACACACCTGTTTTTAAGAATTTTAATTCCTAAAAAATTTTTTGGTGAGGTGGTCTTTTTGGACAAAATAAAGGAGGTTAAGGCTTATCAGGTTCTTGACTCAAGAGGGAACCCGACCTTGAGAGTAGTGGTTAAGACTAAAAAGCACTCTGGCTATGCATTTGTTCCTAGTGGTGCAAGCAAGGGCTTGTACGAAGCAGCGGAGTTAAGAGATGGAAAAAAGGCTTATAGTGGGAGGGGTGTTGAGAAGGCAGTTGACATTATTAAGAAGAAGATTAGTAAGAAGCTCAAAGGTATGAGGGTGGTTAACCAGGAGGATGTTGATTTGGAGTTAAAGCGAATGGATTCTACTGAGAACAAGTCAAGGCTAGGAGCAAATACTATCCTAGGAGTGAGTTTGGCTGTGAGTAGAGCAGCAGCTGATTATAAGAAAAAAGAGCTCTACGAGTACATAGCAGAACTCTTTGGCAATAAGAATAAGCCTGTAATGCCAGTCCCCCAGGCTAATGTGCTTAATGGAGGAGAACACGCTGGTAATTATCTTAAAGTACAAGAATTTCTTTTATTACCTACTCGTGCTAAGAGCTTCGCAGATGCTACTAGGATGGTATGTGAGACTTATCATGTGTTAAAAAGAATTATTGATGATAAGTACGGGGTTAATGCTACTAATGTAGGTGACGAAGGCGGATTCGCTCCTCCTCTAAGAACACCAGAAGAAGCTCTTGACCTGGTAAGCAAGGCTATTGCTAGGGCTGGTTATAAGAGAAAGATACGCCTAGGCCTGGATGTAGCAGCAAGCAGTATATACTATGAGGATGAATACGATATCGGTGCTAGTTTCAGTGCAAAGGGGCTTATGAGGTATTATGAGCGGTTGCTTGGGAAGTATGATATTAAGAGTATAGAAGACCCCTTTGACCAGGACGACCACGAGGCATGGGCTGAATTCATGAGAACCGTGGCTAAACAGAGAAAAGTGCAGGTCGTGGGTGATGACCTTACTGTGAGTAGTCCTCACAGAGTAAGAATGGCTGTTAATAATGAGTTATGCAATGCCATGATTCTTAAGCCTAACCAGATAGGCACTCTTAGTGAAGCTCTGAAAGCAGCAAGAATAGCAATGGAAGCAGGATGGGAGGTGATTGTTAGTCATAGGAGTGGGGACACAGAGGATCCTTTTATAGCAGACTTAGCTGTTGGTATTGGGGCGAGCCAGATAAAATTAGGCGCTCCTTGCCGAGGGGAGAGAACAAGTAAGTATAATAGACTCCTTGAGATAGAGGCGGATTTGAAGAGACGGGTTTATGCTGGTAAGAAGTTAAGGTTCTAAGGATTGTGTTAATCTTGTATTCTTATTTAACCCTAAAAATTTTATTTTAATTAAAATTATTAATAATTTATCCTCTTTCGTACTCCTTTATCTTATTAATTCTTCTCGCATGCCTACCTTCTAGGAATCTGGTTGTGAGCCACACCCTCAGAATATTCCTTGCTGTTACTTCATCCACCATCCTAGCACCTATGCATAGAACATTTGAGTCGTTGTGCTGTCTGGACAGCCTTGCACTCTTCTCATCATAAGCTAGTGCTGCTCTTACACCTCTCACCTTATTAGCAGCTATGCACATACCAGTGCCTGTTCCGCAGACAAGAACGCCCCTAGCTCTCTCCTTCACCACCTTCCTCCCGGCTTTGAAAGCAATGTCCGGGTAGTCATCATCCTTAACAAACTCTGGTGATAAGTCTTCGAATGGGATGTCGTTCTCCTTAAGAACATCTTTGAGCTTTTCTTTTAGCTCGTAACCCGCATGGTCTGATGCAAGGATCACTCTTATCTTTTTTTCTCTCATAACAAATGATTATTATGTGAGAGTGTTTTATATAAAATTTTCTAAAAAACTCTTTTCTCCGTATGAATAATAACAAATTTTATAAATAGCCTTTCCCCCTATTCTCTATATATTTAATACTTTATTAAACCTTTTGTTCATCCTATGTGCGGGGTGGTAATACTGATTATTCAGGTCGGTGTTAGTATTTTATCCTTGGATTATAAGGATGCTTCTGTGATAGACCAGGCTCTTATGAGGGTGAGCAACGCTAATTTTGTGCACTTTGATATTATGGACGGAAGGTTCGTGCCTGAGAAGAGCTTTGATTATAAGCTTGTTAAGCAAGTTAAGACTAACCTAAAAAAAATAGTTCATCTAATGGTTAAGCAACCCGGAAATGTTGTTGATAAATACATAAGAGCAGGCGCTGATACTATCCTCTTTCATGTAGAAGCAACGCGGGGTGTGAAGAAACTAGTAAGGCATATAAAAGAGAAGGGTGTCAAAGCAGGAATCGCTCTTAACCCAGAAACCCCTCTTAAGAAGATTGAGAACTACCTCCCTGATGTTGACGTTGTTCTTGTGATGACTGTGAAGCCAGGGAGAGGAGGACAAAAAATGCTTAAGACCCCTTTGAGAAAAGTTAGGAGTGTCAGGAAGAAGTATCCTTTGAAAGATATCGCTGTTGACGGCGGCATTAATGCCGGTAATGCTCATGAAGTAATAGAAGCAGGAGCTAATATACTTGTTTCTGGGAGTTATGTTTTTAATAGTGATAACCCTAAATTAGCGATTGATTTATTAAGGAATGCCTGACTTGTCCCAAGTTTTTTGCCTGATCCTTGATGTGAACCTGGTTCTCCCTCTCCCCTATCCGACCAATAATCTTTTTTTGTTTTTTCGTATACTTTTTTGAAAAAATTTTAAAACCACCTGTTTTTTCCTTGTATTCTATGCTCATCCTGAAAATACCTCTTAGTGCTGGTGCGCTTAATAAGAAGAAAGGATTAGAAAGAGGCCCGGATAGAATTGTTGAGCATTTAAAAGACTTCTACCTCTCCGAGAGAGGCGTTCTTCCCTTATTTAATATCAGAGGAGTCAGCGTTGATAATAATAATTTAGAGGAAGCTCATGCATTGATCCAAGCAGAAGTTGAAAATATTAATGATTATGCTCTCCTCCTAGGAGGGGATCACTCGCTTACCTATCCTGCTTTCAAGGCTTTTGCAAAGCACAACCCTGGCGCAGGTATAGTTGTGTTTGATGCTCATCCCGACTTAGAGAGAAGTCATACACCGCCCACTCACGAGGATTATTTAAGATTACTCATAGAAGAAGAAATCTTGGATAAGGACAAGCTTATCCTAGTCGGAGTAAGGAATATGAGCAAGGATGAAAAGAAGTTTATTGATGATAATAAGATAAAGAATTATTCTATGAGAAGTATAAGTTTTGATATCCTACGAGAAGTCGCTGATAGTATTATGAGCGTTGCAAGGCATTGGCCTAAGGTTTATCTAAGCATTGACATTGATGTTCTTGACCCTGCTTTTGCTCCTGGAACAAGCTATCCAGAGCCAGGGGGTGTGACTACGAGGGAACTCCTCTACTTGGTTCAGAGGCTTAAAATGCTTAGAAACCTTGGCATGGTTGACATAGTTGAAGTTAACCCTGACAAGGACGTGAATGATATTACTTCTAGAACAGCAGCGAAGATTGTTGTTGAGTTGGGTTGAATTAGTTCAAAGAAGTTTCTTTTCTTTTATATTTTTCAAAGTCAGTATTTTCTTTCCTTTACTAAGTTCTTGTGCATTTATTTTGTAGGTTTTTATGTATCTTAAACAATTCTTTTTATCCCTTGGACTTTCTTTAAATTGAGGCAAGTACTCTTGTTGTTTTTGAGCTTGTTTAAGATTATGATTGATTGCTTCTTGGCTAATTGGGTGGGCTTGGATTTCTTTTTTTATTTTCTCAAAGTTACTCTTGTCTCCATAAATTAAATTTCCACTAAATAAAGGATCTGTAACCCTAATGTCTAATTTATCAGCTAAGTATTGAAAATATTTTTTGTTAAGCTCATAAATACCTAGCCATCCATTGAAGTAGTTTTGTGATGGATTATTAGAAACAATGAACAAATCAATATCGCTTTCTGGTTTTTGAGAGCCGTACAACACAACAAATTCTATGTTATTAAAGTTACTTCCATATAGATGTTTTAGGGTATTCACTATTTTTTTACCGTCATATTCTTTTAGAAAACCAAGTTGAGACATAAATCCAAAGCGAGTAAGCTTTTTTTCTGCTTCTTGAAAGTATTCAAACAGAACTCTATAATCTTTATGAATCGCTTCTTTTTTTAAGTCCCAATTTTTTTTGTTGCCTGTCTCCTTACATAGCAAAGCTTCAAGCCAAAGAGCAAAACCTTCATAATTATCAATGTTTTTGTTGTTTAAACCTAAAGGTTGAATCCTTAAATCAATTTTATCATAAAGAAATGAATTAGCATCACCCTTATTT
>DRSY01000066.1 GCA_011372335.1 Candidatus Woesearchaeota archaeon
GGCCTCATGCAGAGTTCTTAAGGACGTGGAATCTTTATAAAGAGAAGTTCTGTTAAAATTTATTTTAGGTAGGAGAAAAAGCTGAGAGAATTCTTGGGGTTGCAAAGAAGAATTGGTTTTGCACACCAGAATAATGGAAGCATAAAAAAAAGAGATAAGAAGAAAAACTAAAATATAAAGGAAGCGGAGTGAAAAGAAGAAGAGAGAAAAATAGAAAACTATATATATCACTTTGTCTAAGAAATAACTTATAAAAATCAGAATGCGATACATATAGCAGTGGTGGCAAAGGTACACAGATGGGCACCAAACCAGTGTTGGACCTTGAAGAAGCAGATATTAAGGGAACAGATATTATCATAGGAATACCGAGTTATAACGAGGAGAACACTATCGGGTTTGTAACAGCCCAAGCAGCAAGCGGATTGAAAAAATACTTTTCTCAATATTCGTGTCTTATAATTAATGTTGATAATAACTCAGAGGATAATACAAAACAGGTTTTCTTGAACACAGACACTCAGGGAATCAAAAAAGTGTATGTAAGCACAGAGCCCGGTGTTAAAGGAAAAGGAAATAACTTCTACAACTTGTTCAGGATTATAAAAGACCTGCAACCAAAAGCAGTTACTGTTATTGACGCTGACCTCAGAAGCATAACCCCTGAGTGGATTAAGAACCTCTGCACTCCTGTATTAAAGGGATACGACCTCGTAACCCCTATATACGCAAGGCACAAGTATGACGGCACTATCACTAATAATATTGTCTATCCCTTAATCACAGGCTTACTAGGCAAAAACATAAGGCAGCCTATTGGAGGAGACTTCGGCTTCTCAACTAGACTCGCAGAGCACTGGTTAGAACAGGAATGGGATGATACAACAAGACAGTACGGCATAGACGTCTTCATGACAACACATGCCTTGCTAGGAGGATTCAAGCTTTGCTCAGCCTACCTCGGAGCCAAGGTTCACAAAGTAAAAGATCCGAGCCAGAGTCTAGGACCAATGTTCAAACAAGTAATCAGTACTTTGTTCAGCATGGTGAATAATAATAAAGAAGCAATCATGCACAATCACTGTCAGATTGAGGAGACAGTAATCTTCGGAGATAACAACGTATCAGAGCCACCGAGGATGTGTATTAATACAGAAAATTTACGAAGAGCTTTTAATAAAGAAGTGAATAAGAGCTTATTCATCCTAAAACAATACCTTTCAGACGATACTTATAATGAATTAAGGAATGTATGCCTTGAGATTGGAGGGCTTAGCCCAGAATTATGGGCGCGAATAATCTATGACTTACTAGTTGCATATCAAAAAGCTGAGGACAAAGAGGAATTAGTAGAAGCGATTAAGCCCTTGTACTTTGGAAGAATCTACTCGTTTGCAAAAGAGACAGCAGGTATGAGTCACAGGGAAGCAGAGTTAGAGGTGCAGAGGCAAGCAAGGATATTCCATAATCTCAGAGAATACGCTTTGAACAGGCTTATAGGAACCCGAGTAAAAACAAGGATAAACTAAAAAAGTAAGCTTAAAAAGCAGCTGATTCTGGAAGCAGTGTATATGTATGCGTACAAGGCGGTGTGAATTATAAGACTAAAAGTGTTTTTAAACCAATAAATATTTTAATACAACACCCCCCTCTAATTCCATGCTGACCATAATAAGAGACTTAATAGTAATCGCGTTCCTTACCGTGCTACCTTTCTTAGAACTCAGAGCAAGCATTCCTTACGGTATAATCCTAGGCTACCCCTGGTGGGTTGTTCTTGTTATGTGCTTAATATTCAATATCATAATAGCCCCTCTTACTTATTTATTCTGGAATAAACTAATACACTTGCTCAGATGGATAAAGTTCATAGATAAGCTTTACAATAGAACAATAGAGCGGGTGCAGAGGAAGAGCAGAAAATATGTTGAGAAGTACGGAGAGCTAGGCTTAGCACTATTCATAGGGATCCCCCTCCCAGGCTCAGGCGTATGGTCCGGCTCACTCGCAGCTAACATCTTCGGCTTAAGATTCAGAAAGTACATGGTAGCAAGCATCATCGGAGTTCTCATAGCAGGTATGATAGTGACAATAATAATGGTCTCAGGAACAGAGGTGTTTAGCTTATTCGTAAAAATAAGGTGAATCAGTATAAAACTTTATAAACCACTCTTTCTTCCTCTTCTAGCCTATGCTATCCGAACAGTTTAAACAGGAACTATTAAAGTCTGATTTCAAAGATATCTTAGGCCAAGAGAGGGTGAAGGCACAATTAAAGTCAGCTCTGCTCATGGAAAGACATGTTATTCTAGTAGGGCAGCCCGGAATTGGAAAGACCACTCTTGCAAAGAACGTTGCTAAGCTTATGCCTGAGAAGACTGTGTGTGACTGTAGCTTTAACTGCTCTCCTAGTAATCCTTGTTGTCCTGAATGCCTGGAAAAGAAAAGAAAAGGTCAGAGAATAAGAACAAAGGTACTTAAAGGTAAAGACTTATTCGTCAGAGTTCAAGGCTCCCCTGATCTCACAGCAGAAGACCTCATAGGCGATATTGATCCTATTAAGGCTTTGAAGTACGGACCTCTCAGTGTGGAAGCTTTTACCCCGGGAAAGATATTCAGGGCTAATCAGGGCGTCCTCTTCTTTGATGAGATTAATCGTTGCTCTGAAAAGCTCCAGAACGCTTTGCTCCAGGTTCTTGAAGAGAAGAAGATTACTATTGGCACTTACTCCTTTGACTTTGATGTTAGCTTCATCTTCATCGGTACAATGAACCCGGAGGATAAGAGTACAGAGCCTCTAAGTGATGTTTTCCTTGACAGATTTGACTTAATATACATGGAGTACCCTGAGAGTGCTGAGTTAGAAGTCGAGATTGTGAGGAAGTCGGGTAAGAAGATTATTGAGTTCCCTGATGAGTTATTATTCAGCGTTATCCAGTTCATCCGTGACCTCAGAGCAGATACTGATGTTGAGAAGAAGCCTAGTGTGAGAGCTAGTATTGGTTTATATGAGAGAGCCCAGAGTAATGCTCTTATTAAAGGAAAGAAAAGAGTCTCACTTGAAGACGTTCAGGACGTTATTATTAGTGTGCTTAGTCACAGGATTAGTCTTAAGCCTAGTGTTAAATTCTTGAAATCACCCGAGGATTATATTAAAGAGGAGTTCGAGAAGTTCTTTAAGAAAAAGGGTGGTTACCGGTAGCAGAGAACGTGCAGAGTATAAGCCTGGTAAGGAAAAGTTTTCTAAGCTGGAAGAAGCACAAGAGATAAGTGGAAAACTAGCAAAGCAGGCTAAGGAGAACAAGCTAATGCATAGTGTTGTTGAGAACGATAAGGAAGTGATTGATGAAGGGAAATTACTAGGGGAGAGTATTAATCAGAATATTTCAAGTTTTGTACCGGATATGATCTTTAAGAACCTTGTTAATGATTATAAACTTGCCAAGCAGTTATACGGAGAAGTCATTATTAGGAAGCTTACGGGTTATGAGCCTGGCTTCATTGAGAGGAACATTAAGATACCGGAGTTCAGGGAAGAGCTGAGAAAAAGAATTAAAGAGAAGGTTAAGAAGCTCAAACAAGAAGGACTTCTAAGCCAAGACGGTGAGATAACAGATTCTGGTCTGAGGCTAAGCTCACTCGTACTCTACGCAGAAGAGCTTGATAAACTAAGAATGAAGGGGTGGGGTGAGAAGAAGGAGAAAAGAAGAGATGTTTATGGTGATAAAAAAGATTATGCTCCTTACAAGAAGACGCGTTACAGGGATGTCGCTGTTAAGCAGAGCGTCAAAACAGCTATCCGGCGTCAGCACTCAGAGTTATTAAAAGAAGACCTTAGGATTTTTGAAAGAGAGAAGAAAGGAGGAATAAGTCTTATCTACGCTATTGATGCGAGTGGGAGTATGAAAGGAGAAAAGATAGGTGTAGCGAAACGAGCAGGCGTTGCTCTTGCTTATAAGGCTATTAATGAGAGGAATAAAGTAGGGCTGATAGTCTTTGGAGAAGAAGTAAAACAAGCAGTGCCTCCAACCCTTGAATTTAACGAGATCCTCAGAAGCATAATAAGTGTTAAGGCAAGAGCCGAAACAGATATTGCAAAAACCATCCGTAAAGCCATAGAGATGTTCGGTATTCGTAAAGAGACAAAACACCTCATATTATTAACAGACGTTCTTCCAACAAAAGGAAGAAGACCTGAAGAGGAGACTCTTAGAGCAGTAAGCATAGCAAGGGATAAAGGTATTACCATCTCTGTTATTGGGATTAACCTTAACAAAGAAGGAATGAAGCTTGCAAAAAAGATTATTGAGATAGGTAACGGGAGGCTTTACAAAGTAAAGAATCTTGAACTCCTAGACAAAATTATTCTTGAGGA
>DRSY01000101.1 GCA_011372335.1 Candidatus Woesearchaeota archaeon
GGGTGGTAGTGGTGGCGGAGGAGGCGGGGGTATAAGCGGTCCTTGTACTCCTGAGTTTGAATGCTATGATTATCATAGGTGTAATAGGAGTAATGTTAAGGTTCAGCGGTGTGTTGATATTCATGGGTGTGAGCCGGATGTTTATTTAACAGTGCCTTGTAAGTATGAGGAGGAGGTTGTGTGTAATGAGTCTTGGAATTGTTCTGAGTGGGGTCCTTGTTTGCCTAATGGCACTCAGTACAGGGAGTGTGTTGATCTGAATAGTTGTGGTACTTTTGAGTTTATGCCTGAGTTGGTGCAGGAGTGCGAGTACATAGGCACGTGTGATGATGGTATTAAGAACTGTCATGATGGTCTTTGCGAGGAGGGTGTTGATTGTGGTGGTCCTTGTGCTCCTTGTAGGAGTATAGAGGTGCCTTATCCTTTTGAGGAGGAGCGCGGGGTGCTGGTATATGTTGTCACTGGGATTATTTTGTTTTTATTAACTGCTGTTTTGTTGTATCATTATTTCCGTAAGGAGATTAATGCTGCTCTTGCAAGGGCTGGTTGGGTTCTTAGTGGTAGGAAGAAGAAGCAGGTGTTGTTGAGCAGGGAGGATAAGAGGAGGTTATTAGCGGGTATTGTTGAATTAGAGAAAAGGCTTGGTAGGGTTGCGTTGTATGAGGGTTTGAACGAGTATTCCGAGTTGCTAAGGTATTATTTGGTTAAGGCTGTTGGGGGTGGTTTGGCGTTAGAGTTTGATTTGGATGATTTAAGGGTTGCTTTGCATAGGAGTAAGAGAAGGGTTAGGGAGGTGTTAAGGAAGGTGTTTGTTTCTGTTTTTGAGAAGTTCTTGGATGTTGAGCAGAATAAGGCTTTGATTACTTGGTTTAATGTTCTTTTATTGGTTGAGGAGCTTAGGAATCTTGTGCTTCAGACGTCTGAGGTTGAGCCTGATGATGTTGCTCGGAAGGAGAAGGAGCTTGGGATTCCTGAGAAAGCAGGGGTTGTTGATAGGATGCGTGTTAGGATTATTAATGCGTATATTGCTTTGGAATTCTTGGAGGTGGAGGTTGCTAAGAAGAAGTATTTGGAGCTTCTCCCTGAGTATGAGAGTCTTGGTTTGAAGGAGCAAGAAGCTGTTTTCAGTGATCTTTCCAGGCTTTATCATATGATTAGTTATGTGAATTCTTGGGTTTCGAGACCAAGGCGGGTGTGAAGAATTTTATTTTTATGTTATTTTATGTTATTCTTTGTTTTTATTTTTGTTTTTAGTATATATCTTTTTTTTATTTATATTCGCAACAAAAATGTTGCTCAGTAGCATTTAGTCATAAGGGGGGACTAAGCGAAGGTACGAAGGTATTGAGCGCGTGTCGCCTGCGTTTTTCCTAGTTTTTGGAGTGAACAAGGTGAACGGGTTAAAAACTGACGGGGGAGACTAAGCTTTCTTAGGGAGGGAGTAATAGCTGGAGCCAGGCATTAACTCTTGCGAAGCGTGTATTCTTAACTGGTTTTTTTTAGTGTACCAAAAACTTTATAAATAATAACTTATTTAAGTAAGTTTACTTAGATAAATTAATTAAGTTAATTCGTATTTTTGGTGGCTGCTAAGCAGTCTTGGCGATGAAAAGCTTAAAGAGCGGTATGATTAACAAATGGTTAACATAAACATAGAAATCCCTGAGGATCTTCATAAGAAGATAAAACTAGCTTCTATAATGCAAGACGTCACACTAAAAGATTATGTAACCAGGGTTCTTGAAAGAAAAGCAAAGGAGTGCAGGATAAAAACAACGTAACCAAAAAACAAGCCAAGCACAAAAACAAGCCAATCAATAAAAGCGCGTAGGGAATGGTAAACATAAACATCGAGATCCCGGATGATGTGCATAAGAAGATAAAGATACTCTCAGCCATGCAAGGCATCCCGATCAAAGAGCTTATTATAAAAGCATTAGAAGAAAGCGTAGAGAGAAGAGAATGAAAGAAAACAAGGTGCTGATTAGAAGAGTTATAAGAGAAAAAAATAAAGTAGCATCACACCCCGCCTGTTTAGACTTATTAATATATTCAGTGTTATGCTTAGTATTATTAGTATTAATAAGTATGCCTATTGGTTCTTTATCCTTCACCCAGAATCCAAGCATAAGCCCATCCACAGCGTACACCTCGGATGACCTTAACTGTAGCTGGAAAGCATCATCAGACACAACACAGACGAATGTGAGTTGGTACAAGGACGGAGTGTTATTCCTTAACACCACTACTACTCAGAACTACTCAGTGCTACCCTACCAGAACACGTCTAAGAACCAGCAATGGACATGCAATGTGACTATCACTAACAGCACAAACACCACCACTATGAGTGCTTCAATCACAATCACTAACAGCCCGCCTGAAGAACCAAGTGTTTTTAACTCATCAAACCAGGATATAGGCTCCTATGAAATAGTTTACGAAGACCAAGTCTACTACTATGATATTAATGCCACAGACCCTGATAATGACACATTAAGCTACCGTGTTTCACCCACATCATCCTTCTGCACAGTAACCAATCCGAGTACTGGAGCAGTGACATGCTCACCAACAGCATCAGACCTAGGACCAAATAACACAGCAGGCCAGACCAACATAACATTCTGGGCTGATGACACAGACCCTTATTTTCCAAGCTCAAGAGGACACACAGTGCTCTTCAACATCACCCCTGTTAATGACGCTCCTTACTTCAGCCCAGCCTTAACTGATCAGAGCATAAATGAGAGTGAAGTGTTTAATTATCGCATCTACGGAGCAGACGAGGAGAACAACACACCTCTCAACTTCAGCATTAATGTCACTCCTAGTTTAGCTCTTATAATAAACACTACCAGTAATACCTCTGCTATTATCATGTTCGAGAATAACAGAACAGCGACTTATAGCGAAGCAGGCAACTACACTGTGAACGTAACTATTCGTGACAGCCAGAACGCCACTAACTCAAGTGTTTTTAACCTTGAAATAAGACAGGTTAATGTTGCGCCAGTGCTTGAATACATCCCCACACAGAACGGCACACAAGGACAGCAATTATCATTCTATGTGTACGCAGACGACCCTGATGTGAATGACACTCTTAATTTCACTATCATACCAACTTCTTGTAATCTAAGCAATCCTTGGAGCATATCAACTATTAATAATAGTCATAACGCAACCGGCTTAGTGAACATCACTAACCTCACGAATAATCACGTGATATGCAGGAATGTGAAAATCACGGTCATCGATGACGCTGGAGCTGAGGACTTCCAGGGCGTGTTCTTGAACATTTCTAACACGAACGATCCCCCAAACATCTGGATCCTCAGCTCCTACTCTAATAATACTGACGGAAGCAATATCACTAACCTAACAGCTTATGCAGAGTCACCTTTCGTCTACCTGGTTAATGCAAGTGATGTTGACGCTGATACTTACGAAGGAGAAGTCCTTAGTTATAGTGATAACACAACCTTATTTGATATTAATAGCAGCACAGGCGTGATAAGCTTCACACCAAGTAAAAGCGATATCGGGAATCATACAATACTCATAAATGTTAGTGATGACCAGGGACTCTACGATACACAAGTAATGAACCTAGAGATAATAAATAACTCTGCTCCTGTGCTGATGAGCATTGGTAACTTGTCCTGCGCAGAGGACAACCTCTGCTTCATAGTTATTAATGCAAGCGATGCTGATAATGATAACCTCACATTTAGCAGTAATAACACAGCAGTATTCAACCTCACAGATAACACTTCGCAGAGCCCTGTGATGAGTGCTTATGTTAATTATACTCCTAATCAGAGCATGGTGGGTAATTACAGCGTTGTTATCACTGTGACGGATATAAGAGGAGCGTCTGATAACAAAACCATTATTTTCAGTATTAATAATACGAATGATGCTCCTGTTATTCAGAGCTTTAGCTTCCCCTCAAAGATTGTTGAGACTCACACAGTAAGCCTTTATGTTTATGCTTCTGACCAGGACTACGAACTCACGAATAGTTACGAGAACCTAACATTCCATGATGTTAACCTTAGTGGAAAAGACCTTTTTAACATAACCACTCTTATTAACACGAGCAATAATAGGAGTTATGCAAGAATCCTCTTCACACCAGGCTTAGGGGATGCTGGTAATTACTCGTATAACATCAGTGTAATTGATTACTATAATGCTTCTGATTACGTGGTGAAGAACTTCACTGTTCTTGCTAAGACTAATCCTCCGAACATCACCAAGGTAA
>DRSY01000044.1 GCA_011372335.1 Candidatus Woesearchaeota archaeon
GATGTTTAGTAGGGTATTATTTCTATGTTTTGTTTTTCTTCATTGTCTTTTCTTTCATCATCATTGCCGGGGCTGCTTCTTAGTACAGGGGTGTCTCCGAATAGGCTTGACATCCCGGTTGAAACAGCATTACTAGTGTTGAAGTCATCACGGGTTGTGCTGTTCTCTATTAGTCTTTGCAGGAACTCAATAGTCTTTCTGATATCTTCTGGCGAATCCTTTTTTGTGTCAATCCTTATCTCCATTAACTTTTCACCTCTTCAAAAAAATACTTGCTCTTAAAAAAAGTTTTAATAAAAGGCGGCGACTCCTTAGTGCAAAGAAGCCACCAAAGTCTTCTCGGAGCATCTTTTTTTTTAAATCTAATTTTTTTTAATTAATCTCTTAGATTAATTCAACTTCAATCTCAAGAGCATCAAAGGTGGGGTATTCGGTTACTATTGCTCTTACTAATTCCTTGTTCTTAATCCTTTTAATAAGCGTTCTGCTGGTTATTAATCTTGGCTTGTTCTCATCAACAATAATCATGTCTTCAGGTATTTTCTCTTCTTTTATTATTCTCTTCTGTATTGTTCTTAGCTTATTTAATATTTTCTTTTTCTCACCAATCCTTAGTTGGTTGAGCTTCTCATGATAACCGAATCCTGGCACGAGCTCAGGAGGATAAAGAGCGCCTCTAATAAGCATACCTTCCTTTGTGAGTACGTCAAACTTGTGCTTGGCATTACTTGCTCTTCGCTTAATCCTTCTGGCTAATTGGACAGCGTCTTTTAGTTTGCATGTGCAGTAATGAGTCCGCATCCCTTTGCTAGCAGCGTATTTAAGAAGTTTTTTTGCTAGTTCATCACTGCCTTTAATCGCGTATGAAACCTTGTCTTTACACTTAATACTCTTCTTGTTGCGCCACACAGCGTTATCAGCGACTTCTAATTCATTAATGTTTAGGAAGTCAACTTTTCCTTTAATGTAGTCAATGAGTTTCTTGGTTTGTTCTTCTCTTCCAGGTATTGCTGGTATCTCAACCCCAACGTCCCATTCAAAATTCTTTGCTAGTCCTATCTTACTCCACTCGTCTTTCTTGTTAAGATCCGGGTGGAATCTTATCTCGTCTAAGCCCGACTCGTAGAGGCGCAATAAACTCTTCTTATTAACGAGTTTTAGAGGGGCGTAGAGGTGTATGTGGAACTTGTTTCCGAATTTCTTTTTTAATGTTTTAATGTATTCTGTGGTTCTATCAAGCTTAATAAGAGGGTCTCCTCCTGTAATGCCTGCTCCTTTTGCTTTGCAGATCTTTGCTTCGTTGAGGACTTGGTTAAGGTTTTCTATAGGTCTTTCATTAGCATAAGTAACGTCTTTGTAGAGCTTCTTATCTGACACCGGGCAGAAGTCACACCGAGAAGTGCATAATCCTGTGACGAAGAGGACTAGTTTTTCTCCTCTTATGCAGAGTTTACATCCTTTAGCCAGTTCTCCTGCTTTGTATGAGTAGTGCTTTGTTCTTTCTACTATCATTGTTCTAAGGTTTCTTCTGTGGATTAATAAATCTTACTTAAGTGAGGGGGGTTCTGGGATGAGAACGATGAGGGTGATGAAGGTGTTGGGTTAAAAAATCCTCTGGTAGTTCATATAAATCATTTTTGAAACTTCCTCTACATTCAGTTTTTTTATTTCAGCAATTTTTTTGAGGGCTTCAACAATGAATCTTGGCTCATTCCTCTTAGTATCCGGGTATGGGCTTAGATAAGGAGAATCTGTTTCTGTGAGTAACTGCTCCATAGGAGCCTGTTCCACTATTAGTTGTAACTGTTGTAGCTTATTAACAATACAGGGTATGCTCATACCCCACCCGTTATCAAGGATCCTTTTTACAAGGTGCTTCCTTCCCATAAAGCAGTGCATAATAATTCTGCCTTCTCCTGGATTACTTGATTCAAGCATCTCAATAACATCAAGCTCTGCTTTCCTGCTATGAACAATTAAGGGAACACTTTTTTTCTCTGCTAAGCTTATGAACTCCTCAAAACAACGCTTCATCTTTCTCTTATACGCGTCTCCATAAGGATTATCGTCTCCTTTCTTATAATCAAGGCCTACTTCTCCTATTGCAACAATGTCTTGTTTGGAGATAAAGTCAATTTCCCTGCTAAACTCTTCTTCGCTCATCTCAACGCATTGCACAGGGTAGATTCCGAGAGCTGGTTTAATAATATCGTGCTTCTTTGCAAGCTCTAACACCCTCCTATTACTCTTAACTCCGACTCCGTTGTTAATAATAACACGGACTCCTGCTTTCTTGTTGTCTTCTATAACTTTGTCTAAGTCATCTTTGTACTCATCAAAGTCCATGTGTGCGTGGATATCGACTATTAGCATAAGAAAAAGTTAATTTGTGTTGTTTATATTGTTTATTATTTTCATTCGGCTTCTTTCCCCATTAGCTTCTTAAAACTCTCAACCAGGTCAACAATGTACTTGCCGTCCTCTAACTTGTAGATCAAGGGCTCTTTGGTTTTGAACAGCTTCACAAGGTCAAGCTTGTACTTGCCTGGCTTAAGAATCTCAATACTTTCAATATCAAGGATTACAGGTTTCTCCTTATCAATCTCGTCTCCTATGAGGTCATACACATCTTTTTCTATCTGCTCCTGCTCTTTCCTCGAGAGCTGAACCCTCCGCTCCTCAACCTCCTTGAGCTTCTCAGGCCTAATAAAATAGAACATCCTAGCGCCACAAGAGCATCCTTTTAGAATCTCTTTGGCACCGTCATCATACATTCTCCCGCATCTAACACACTGATGAGGCATATTACCTTAACAGAATTAGTCCTGGGTTTATATTTCTTTTTATTTATCAACTTCTTACTTGTTTAATACTGGAAAATCCTAGTTTCCACTTGGGTATTAAGTACGCGAGTAAGACGGGTATGACAAATTTAAATGCGATTGTTGTGCCGATAAGAACAGAATACAAGTCTGAGTGTATTAGACCCCGCTCAAATAAGAGTTTAATAATTACAATGCTTGTACTAAATTTTACACATAAGCTAATCCCCAGGATGATTGACTTTTTTCCTCCTAAAACCTTTCTACCCATTAAGTAACTGCTTATTATTTTTGTTATGTTCGTCATGAGAAGAATTAGTAGTATTAGTAAGGGAAACTTAACTAGGTACCCGATATCTGTATCAACACCCACCCATAAGAAGAATACTGGCGCAAAAAATCCATAAGCCATGGTTCTGATCTCAGAGTCAATGAAGTTTAGAATTCTATCTGGTATGATATTTCTAAGAGCAATGCCTGCTAGTAACGCACCTAGCGCTGCTGACTCAACAAATCTGCCTATGCCAATGAATAAGAAAATAAAGAATAAGACAAAGAGAAATAAGGAGGGTATGTCCTTGTATTTGAACTTGGTTAGGTATTTGCGTAGTTTTACTAGGATGAAAGCCAGTCCGAAGAGTAAGAGTAGGATAAGCAGGTTTGTCCAGATATTAAGATGAGTATAACCAACAGATCTTCCTATGAGAACCGAAGCAATGATAACAGTTACTACTTCAAAGACGTCGTCAAGAGCTCCTATTCCAAGGATTGTCTGTCCGAGCTTTGTTTTCACAAGGTTGAATTCGTCTAAAATTGGGAGAAGGACTGCTTCGCCGACAGTAGCGAATGAAGAAGCAACTAGGATTGAGATAAGCCATGGCACATTAAATACGTAGTGTACTAGTAGGGTGCCGAAAAAGGTTTCTGTAAGTATCACTACCGTGGTTGTGCTTATTATGAATTTGCTGCTTTCCAGGATTTTCTTGATATCTAGTTCAAAGCCAATAATGAATAATAGGAAGAACATACCTAGCTGAGCTAGGAAGTGGAATGATGCGGAAGTTGTGATTTCTGGGAAAGGGTTATAAGCTGCTAGTCCTAGTCCTATTAGTAAGGCTGAGAAAATCCAGGGTATGCGGATTTTCTCTACTAATCTGCCCAGAATAAAGGTTAATAAGAACACTCCGGCTAAAAACAGGATTAGTTCCATAGCATTATATTCTTATGCTTTCTTAATATATAAAATTATTGGTGAAACCTTTTTTTTTATTGCAGAGAAGACCTTTGTTTGGGTTAATAAAAATAATTTTGTTTGTCTAGTTTTTGTGAAA
>DRSY01000139.1 GCA_011372335.1 Candidatus Woesearchaeota archaeon
AACCCCGATTATTAATCGTTACGAATTATTCGAGAACAAGTACGGTGGAGGCTCGGAGATACTCAAGGAGACCTTTAAACTAGAAGACCAAGGAGGGAGAAGGCTTGGATTAAGGTTTGACCTCACTGTTCCTCTGGCAAAGTATGTGGGGATGCATCCTGAGCTGAAGATGCCTTTTAAGCGTTACGAGATTGGCAAGGTCTTCAGGGATGGTCCTGTTAAACTCGGAAGACTAAGAGAGTTCTGGCAGTGCGATATTGATATTATAGGCACTAATTCAATGCTTGCTGATGCTGAGATAGTTGCGATTACAAGCAAGGTATTTGATAAGCTTGGTCTCCCAGTAGTGATTAAACTAAGTAATAGGAAGCTACTTGAAGGAATACTTGACTTCGCAGGGGTGAGTAAGGATAAGAGGTACGACGCGATTATTGCTGTTGATAAGCTTGAAAAACTCGGAGAGGACGCGGTAAGAAATGAGATGGAGGAGAAAGGCATCCCTGGTGATGTTGTGGCTAGGATTATGAGCCTTATCAACATTAAAGGTAGCAACGAGGAGCTGATTAACAACTTGAAAGCTCTGATTAAGTCTCCTACTGGTATCGAAGGTCTTAGGGAGATAAAGGAGATTATTAGTTATTGCAACTCCTTCGGAGTTGGGTGCGTAGAGGTGTGTCCTAGCCTTGCAAGGGGCTTGGCTTATTATACAGGACCAATCTACGAGGTCTTCCTCAGAGACTCAAAGATTAGGGGTGCTGCTGCTGGCGGAGGAAGGTATGATAAGATGATAGGCGCCTTCCTAGGAGGAGGAAAAGATTACCCGGCTACTGGAATTGCTTTTGGCTTAGAAGTGATTACAGAGGCTCTTAGGGAGAAGAAGAAGTTCATGAAGAAGAGTGTGACACAGGTCTTTGTCATCCCTATAAGCACAGAGGAGGAGAGTATCAGAGTTGCTGAGGAGCTTAGAAGAGCAGGTATTAAGACAGAGATGGACCTATTAGGAAGGGGTATTAGTAAGAACCTTGCTTATGCTAACAGCCTGAACATACCCTTCGCAGTGATTATTGGGAAGAAGGAGTTAGAACAAGGAAAGGTGAGGCTGAGGGATATGAGGAGCGGAGAAGAAGAACTGCTTAGTGTAAAAGATGTTATTAAGAAGCTTAAAAGCCGAATCTTCTCATCCTAAGGATTCTTCTACAATTCTTATCAGCTTATCAGGATGATCTGTTATTATACCATCAACACCTAAGCTTACTAGTTTTTTCATACGCTCAGGCTTATTCACAGTCCAAACCATGACTCTTAAACCTTTCTTCTTAGTATCTCTAATAAACTTCTTAGTTGAAATCGGCCTCTTATGCCAAGCGTGAACAGAGTATAAGCCTATCTTCTTATGTAACCCCTTCCATAGTCTTAACTTGTCAGGCCTATTATCAACCACATAAGCTAACCTTATATTCTTACTTAGTCTCCTGGCTCTTTCCAAAACCTTGGTATTCTTAGAACTAAGAATTATCTTATTCATCACTTTCTTCTTTTTTATCATAGTAATGATTTGTTTTTCAAACCCAGCAATCTTGATATCAAGAATAAAATATTTTAATCCGTTATACTTCTTATCATTGATAAAATTAAGAGCTTGGCTTAATAAAGGAATCTTCTCTGCCTGGTTTACTCTAAGCTTACTAAGCTCAGCATAAGTCTTCTTCCTTATCCTGCCCTTCCTCCCTGTTAGTCGTTTCACACCAGTATCGTGGAAGAGAACCAGCTTATTATCCTTAGTAACCCTGACATCCAATTCTATTCCATCAACACCTAGCTCAAGTGCTTTTCTAATACTAAGAAGCGTGTTCTCAGGATAGCTCCCAGAGAAGCCCTTATGAGCAATTACTAATACCATTTTTAGGATTATGAAGGGATTAAAAGAATTAAGAGTGATTTTTAAGGGTACGCTTCTCTTGCAAGTCTAAGCTTCTTATCCAAGTCTTTCTTCATAGGCTTAAGCAGGCTTATTATTTCTTCTGCAACTGCTTTTTTTAAGTCCTCTGGATGGAGCTTCTTAGTAACATAATCCTTTTCAAGAGCTTCGTAGTCTGAGTAAGCAATGTCTCCGCCGAACTTCTCAGGCCTCTTAACAAGGAGTTGTTCATTCTTATCCTTTTTTATAACCATTAGGACGTGCTTAACAAAAGCCAGGACGCCGTTATTCTCAGCCACGCCAGCAGGACAGAAAGCCCTTCTTATCTTTATTCTAACAGCATCATCATCATCTAAGAGGTCAATCTTTGACTCCTCTTTTGAAGCACTCATCTTTTCCCCTATAAGCCCTGGAATTAGAGGAGTCATAACCTCTACTCTAGGCTTATAACCAAGTCTAGGTAGGTACTCCCTGGCAAACATAAGTATTTTTCTCTGGTCAAGCCCTCCGTACTGGACATCCACTCCCAGGTATTCTTCGTCAAGAGCCTGCATTATAGGATAAATAAGCCCTGCTAGTTTAGGATTATCACTCTGCTTCACCACCTCTGAACTTGCTTTCCTGCAATCACGAACACTAGCATAAGTTGACATTCTTAGCACGTCAAAGAAGTAATCCTTGTTTTTCTGGAAGTCAGACCCCTTAATTATTTCAAAGTTCTTAATATCAACTCCTAGTGCTTCGAACATATCAGGAATCACTATGCTGTAATACTCGTATCTTTTGTCTAGGAGCTCCCAAGGGGTGTTGTCAAGTGCGCCATGAAGGTCTGCTAATAAGAGCTTAACCTTGAAGCCGGCTCTTAGGAAATCCGCTAGTTTCAAAACCCAGACAAAGTACCCTATGTGAGGCCTCCCGGTAATAGCAACACCAATATATACGACTGGTTGTTTTTTCTCTTTTAAGAGTTTCTTTAGTTCCTCCTCTGTCACGATCTCTTGAGTATTCCTTTTTATAAGCTCAAACTTTTCTTCTGGTGTCATAATGAATACAAGATTATTCCTTTCTTTTTATTAGTTTTGCTTTTTTATAATATTCATAATGATTAGACTTGTAATAACTCGACTTATACTTCTCAGGCTTATAAGCATCAAGTCTTATTATCTCGGGTTTTAACCCTTTTTCCTGAAGCTTTGCTTCTAACCCACTAACAAAGGCTTCCTGGTCATACCCCAGGCAGATAACATCAGGCCTTACCTCCTCTATTATCCTGTACTTATCCTTACTTAATGAGCCAAGAATGGCATTATTAACATAGTCAAGCTTCTTAACAGCCCCTAATCTTTCCTGCTCATTATTAACAGGGAACTCTTTTTTTACTTGCTTAACAGTTAAGTCCCTTGCTATCACTACAATAAGCTCATCACCATGCTTCTTTGCCTGTTTCAAGAAGTACTCATGACCTGGGTGCAGGATGTCAAAGGTTCCGAAGACAAGGACTTTCCTCATGATTAAAAAGAAAGGAGGGGTTTGTTTTAAATTTTTCTAAGCTGAATCATAAATAAATTTATATACTCGCTTGTAGAGCTAAGATGTTATTATGCACATCTTAAAATGCCCTCATTGTAAGTCTCATAACATAACCCTTGATACGGGTGGGCAGACAGGAAAGTATATCTGCAAGGACTGTGGTTATATTGGGGGTTTGGTTATTGAAGAGGATGTTGAGGAGAAATAGTTTGTTTTAATATCTTTGTTAGTCTTATTGCTTCTTGTAACTCTTATTATTCCTGCCCCTGTGCCAACCTATGTATCCTGATATTTTTGAATCAATTTTGTTAACAGACTCTCTTAGGTAGAATGAGTAGCCAAGGTTTGCTATTAATAATCCTATTACTAGTTCTTCAAATCCAAGGCTGCCTCCTAGCATGGTTCTTATTAGTTCAAAAATAAGGTATGCTAGGAAAAGGATGAATACCCAGCGGAGTAGTGTAGTAAAAACCTTTTTGGTCTTAGCTTTTATTCTAACCAAGCCTAACCACCGATTAGCCTTATAATTAACCATACTACTAGTAAGATAATAATAATCAGTATTGCTATGCTTATTATGTCAAGCCTTGCTTTTTTATTCATATAAGAGCTTAGTTCCTTAGCCTATTTATACTTTTTGCTTTAATAACCGGAAAAATCACGGATTTATTCTGGGTAGAGCAAAAGTTTAAATATTATAG
>DRSY01000001.1 GCA_011372335.1 Candidatus Woesearchaeota archaeon
AAGCAGCACTGGCTTGGTGAATCTTATTAGTCTGAGTGCAGTGGAAGGTCTTAATAAGGCTTATGAGCTTAGGATGAGCGGGGATGAAGAGGGTTTTAGTGACTTAATGATTGAGCTTGCTCCTAAGATTAACAGGTTGCTTGTTTTATCATTAATAATATTCGTGGTAGCTCTTATTACTATAATCTTTTTTTGTTCATGGTTCTATGGAAGAGCATGGTATTCTGCTCTTAAGAAGAGGTTCAGTGCTAAGTCTTTGAAGCAGTACTTTAAGCTTAACCTGTCATGGTTTGTTATCTGGCTTTTAGTGTTGTTTTTTACAATTGCTGTTTTTAAACCAGGTGTTGCTGTTATTCTCTTATTACTAGAACTATTAGTCTTCTTTTACCTTGATTATGTTCTGAGAAGTGTTTTTGACGAGAATAACGGGGTGATTCATAATTATAAGGCAATGTTAGGAATAGCAAAGCATGTTCCTTGGTTCTTGTCATTCCTAATAGGGTCTCTTATCATGCTGATTATATTATTGTATGTGCTTAGCCTTGTAGTAATCATGCCCGTAGTGTTCGTAGTGGTCTTCATAATCTCATTATTATTTTTTATTGGGTGGTCAAGGAATTATATTATTGAACTTGTCCAACATCTTAAATATTTAAAAACCAGGGCAAAATCTGGGTGAGGGTGTGAGTAAATATGTTTAGAAAAAGAGGTGGAAGGAAAGCTCAGCTGACCTTGTTTGTGATTCTGGGCTTAGTAATCTTGGTTGTCTTAGCAATAATTTATTTTGGTATTATAAGAAAAGCGTTTATTAAAGAAGAGTTAAGACAGGAGGCTGTGCCAGAAGAGTTCAAGCCTGTGAAGGATTATGTGGAGCTCTGCATTCATAAACTCGGAGTAGAAGCAGTGAAGAAGATGGGTGCTCACGGGGGGTATATTAACCCCGCGGACCAGAACCTTACACCGTATATAATAGTATTTGACCCTGAGAGACCAACAGAGTCTGACTGGGTCTCCTTAACAGGTGATGAGGATGGAATGATACCTTACTACTTGCACGTGCCTGGGAAGGCTAGTTACCTTAATTATGAGTTCGGCTCAGTCGCACCTAGTATTGAGAACATGGAGTACCAGCTTAATGTGTTTATAAGCCAGAACCTGCCAAGATGCGTTAATGGTTTTGAAGCTCTGAAGGAGCAAGGCTTTGATGTAAGTGCGGATAATGAGAACATCACAACGGGTTCTGTTATACATGATGATAGGATAGAGTTCTTTGTGAATTACGATGTGAGTGTTAGTAAGCAAGGTGTGAGGACACGGATGAATGAGTTTAAAAGCATAATTAGGTTCCCGTTTAAGAAGTACTATGACTTAGCTCTTAACTTCATGTTTGCTGAGCTTGTAACCAGCTTCTTAGAAACATTTACCAAGGCACTAATAAGTTATCACTCCGGTGTTGATTATACGTTACTCCCTCCTTTCATGGCTCGTACCACCTTGCCTTACGTGGTTACTTGGAGTAATAACAAGGTGAAGCAGGACTTTCAGGGATTACTATTAAGCTATGTTCCTGCTATGAGGGTGGTTGGAACAAAGGATTATGAGCCTGTAACTATTCAGGGAGGGGATGTTGAGGCCGCGTTTTTTAACTCTATGCGGCTTGAGGTATATAATGAGTCTTTACCTAACACCGCGATAACTCTTTTCTATACTGGCCAGCCAATAGATCTGAGAGTGCAGCCTTCAAAAGGCGGTATTATAAAGCCTAGTATTGAGGTGACTTACGCGAATAAGTTTGTGCCAGCATCCCAGGATAATACTTATCAGTTCTATTACGATGTTGCTTACCCTGTGATTATAGAGATCAGAGGAGATGAGTCAAGCACAGAGATTCCTAGGTACAGCTTCTTATTCGCCTTAGAAGCAAACCTGATAGAGAATAAGCCTGCTCTTTACTGGAATCTCGGCTTAGGAACAGCTGACTGGGATTACTCTTATCTAAACATCACTTTTGATATCCCTGATAATGCTATCTCCACTCCTGACGGAGATGTTATTCCTGTGAAACAGAGGAGTATTACTAAGAGCTTGTTCTGTGATGAGGATACCTGGAAGACAGGGGAGGTTCGTGTAAGAATAACTGATGTTATTACAGGAGTGGCTCTTAGGGATGCGCGTATTGGTTTTGGCTGCGGTGATTATGATGAGTGCTTTGTTGGGAGCACAGATGAGAAGGGTGAGTGGAAGGGTAAGCTGCCTATATGCCAGGGAGGATACCTTACTCTTAGTAAGGAGGGTTATGGTTCAAAAAGAGTTAGGCTTAGCACAATGGAAGGTAAGAGTGTATTAATACCTACTCAGAAGCTTTATCCTCTGACAAGGATTAATGCTAGTGTTAAGAAGCTTGAGATTCAAAAAATGTATGTGAGGAATAGTTCTTGGGGGTGGGAGGAAAGCCCGTCTGCTCTGTGCTTATTACAAGACATTGATAATGGTTCTGAGCAAGTAGTGTTAATAATTACTCAGACTGGCTTTGAAGCAAGCACTGATCCTATAACTTATAGTATTATGTTCGGAAGAGAAGGGGTGAATGAAGAAGAGATAAGCTTGGTGCCTGGGGAGTATGAAGTAACCGCGAGTCTTATAGATTACAAAGGAGTGAGGATTCCTGCTAATTGTTCAAGGGTGTGTAGTAAGAAGTTCTTAGGTTTTATTAAGTGTACGAATTATACGTATTTCCCTGAGTCAGAGGTTGTTCTGGAACCCGCTCTCTGGGGTGGTGTGGAGATAAGAAGTAGTACTACAGGTTTATTTAAGGTAACAGCCTCGGACCTTAGGAATAATAAGGAGTTAGAGTTCAGAGTGCTGAAGCTTCCGGACTTAGAGAAGAGCTCGCCTCCAGGGGCTTGTATTGAAGCCTTGGAAGAGATGGGTAAAGTAGGGGAGTACTCAGCGAAGTACAAGAACGAAGTAATGCCTGTATTCAAGTAGGAGTAAAAGGAGTAAACGGGTCTTGTGAAAAAATAAGTTTTTTAAGAAAAAGAACAAAGAAAAATTTTTTTTAAGAAAGTCCCAAGCAAAGAATTTTTTTTATTGCTTCCTACTCTGTTTATTCTCCTAGTTCTTGTCTTATTGATTCCAGCTCTCTGAGCTGCTCGCATGCTTCTCTGCTCTGAGGATCTCTTAGTTTCTCACAAACAGAGTAGTCTCCTTGCATAAAGAAAGGGAGGTAGCACTCATCCCTGTCATCAACTCCGATGATTAATTCGCAGTACTCTTTCCTCATACTTGTCTGAGCAACAAGCTTAATACACTTATCTTTTTCCTCTGACTTCTCTAGTAGTTGTACGCACATATTCTTTGCTTCTTCAGGATTACTCTGTGCTTTTTGCTTGGCATCCATTAACACCTTTGCGAGGCTGGGCTTGGGCTGAGTAGTTGGTCTGGGTAGTGCATGGCAGGTATTATCATACCAGTAGCCACCACACACACCACCACAATCAACACCAGTCTCATCCTGATTCATCACACCATCATTACAACTCTCCTCTTCTTCTATGCCCGTAGTAGGAGGCGTAGTAGGAGTGGTCTTTGTTTTAGGGGTTGCATGGCAGCTATTATCATACCAGTAGCCACCACACACACCACCACAATCAACACCGGTCTCATCCTGATTCTGAACACCGTCCTCGCATGTCGGAGCAACAACTGTTTTCTCTTTAACACTGAAAGAGAATGACGAAGTAGCTACTTTGTTCTCATAATTAGCAAAGATTTTAAGGGTGTAATCACCTGGTCTTATATTACGTGGTAAATCAATAGTCCTGTAGTGACTCATAGAAGTGCTTATAGCAATGGTTTCTTCTCTGCTAATAACAGGGTTCTCATTAGCGTCAAGGAGTCTGTAGATTAAGGTGGTGTCAAACTTCTTAGCAGACCCCATGTTAGTTATTTCAACAGCGAACCCTAATTTTTCTCCTGGCTCATAAACCATTTTGTCAGGGTTTGCTTTGATATCAAGCAAGGCTTCTCTTCCTAGGAGTAGTTCAGGAATAAGAATAACTCCGAGGATTATGA
>DRSY01000160.1 GCA_011372335.1 Candidatus Woesearchaeota archaeon
CAACTCCATGCTCTTAGTAGCCATTATTATGAGCTTCTTTGGCTTCATAATAGCAGCTCCGGGAGCAGTACTCATATCCGGGTTTGTATCTAGAAGAGAAGGAGGAATCATAGCGAGTTCAGGGCCCGCAGCTAATCTTATACTCGCACTAGTATTCCTGCCTTTAGTTTTTGTAATTCCTAGCATAGCTTTCTACGGTCTTATGATTAATGCGTGGCTGGCTCTTTTCAACTTAATACCCTTTGCTGGTTTTGACGGCTACAAAGTAATTGAGTGGAGTAAAACAATTTATTTCATAATGCTAGTGCTAGCAATAATACTGAATGTTATTCATATAACCTTACCTAACATTACAAGTATGAACATCTAAGAAAGAAATCAACCCACTCTTAGTAAAAGCAATCATATAAAAAAAATTTAAAAACAGGAGCATCTATGGGTGTGTGTAAGAATCATCAGCTCGCCAAGAAAAATATAAGAACAAAAAAAGAAATAAAAACAAGAATAAAAGGAAAATGAAGTGTGCTATTTGCGGAAAAAAAATCCAGACCACGTTTCTCAACAAAATAATTGGCACTTATATTAGAGATAAGAAAGGAAAGAAGAGAACTGTATGTAATGAGTGCCAGAAAAAATACGTTGTTGAAGAGCTGAGAACGAAACTTTAAAAAGAGCAACTGCTTCTACACTTCTTTATTTAATGCCTCTGTAGCTCAGCTGGTAGAGCAGCGCTCTCGTAAATAAACGGGCAAAGCGCAGGTCGCCGGTTCGAATCCGGCCAGAGGCTTCACAACCAAAGCCCTACCAAGTCATTAAATGGTTGCAGTGTAACATGGTCCTCCAAGTTTTTTACTAGAAGCTTAATACACTCATCTTATCTTCTCAGCGTTAAAAGGGTTATAAAGGGATAGAATAGCAATAAATTATATAAACCATTATTAACCCTTATATTGCAATGTTCATAATACCTAAGAGATTCCGAGGGATAAAGAGGTTTGAGCAGGTTCTAAGAGTAATTACTAAGTATGAATTAGGTTATTATCTTGAGAAGGTAAAGCTCAAGAAGAAGTCTTTCAGGCTTAAGAAGAAGAGGATGACTAGGCCTGTTGAGTTAAGAATGATTCTTGAAGAGCTAGGAGGTACGTTTATCAAGCTAGGACAACTATTAAGCCTAAGACCTGACTTAATACCACGAGAGTACTGTGATGAGCTTAGCAAGTTACAGGATGATGTTGAGCCATTCCCTTACAAGGAAGTAAAACATGTTATTGAAGCAGAGTTTAACAAGCCAATCAATAAGTTATTCAAAAAATTTGAGAAGAAGCCCTTAGCAGCTGCGAGTATTGGCCAGGTGCATGTAGCGAGGCTAAGGAATAATAAGAAAGTAGCTGTTAAGGTTATGAGACCCGGCGTCAAGGCTCTTATTGAAACCGACCTTGAGATTCTGGAGTACTTAGCAAGGCTTTTCAAGCATCATGTAAAGCAGGAGATCATTGACCCTGAGGAGATCTTTGCTGAGTTCAAGGAGTACACTGAGAATGAGCTTGACTACCTCAAAGAAGCTTATAACATAAAAACGTTTTATAATAATTTTCGAAATAATAAGAACGTAAAGATACCTCGGGTTTATGCTAGGCTAACAACCCACAGAGTACTCACCATGGAGTTCGTGGAAGGAGTTGAAGTTAAAGAAGTTTTAGCCTGTCCAAAAAAGTATAAACTGCTTGAGAAGAGAAGAATATCAGACCTTATTGTTTATAGTGTTATGAAACAAATCTTTATTGACGGATTCTTCCATGCAGATCCTCACCCGGGCAACATATTGGTTAAGAGGAAATCAGGGAGAATAACCATTGGTTTCATAGACTTCGGGATTATTGGAAGGTTTGATAATGAGATGAAACAAAAGCTTGGCTTCTTGTTCCTAAGCCTTATTAACAGAGACACTGAGAGTATTGTCAAGGGTTTTATAACTCTTAACATGGTTGATACTGCTGTGGATGTTAACAGCATGAAAAAAGATCTTAGCAGTACTCTAGGAGAATACTATGATACAAGTCTTTACAACATTGACATGGCAGAGCTGTTCTACAAGAGTATAAGAGTTGCAAAAAAGCACAGGATAAGAATGCCTAAGGATTTCGTATTACTAGGCAAAGCGTTATTAACACTGCAAGGAATGGGTGTTGAGCTTAATCCTGATTTTAATCTTGTACAAGAAACCCGTCCTTTTATTAAGAAGCTTGTAAAGCAAAGAACAAAGCCGTCTTACCTGCTCAGAAGACTGGCAAGAGAAACCAATAGGTTCGCGGAGTTCATCCGTGACATGCCAGAAGAATCAAAAAAAGTTTATAAGACCATAGAAAAAGCAGATGTTTCTCTTGATAATATAAACCACGACTTGCAAACTTTGACCGCGGAGATAAGGGTTGAGGCTTGGAGAATAATAATGGGCATAATAATCGCCGCTCTCATCATAGGAGCAAGCCTTACCTATACCTCAGATGCCTGGCTAAGCAAAACATTGATAATAGTTGCCTTTGTAATTCTTACTTACCTTTTGTTCACCATATTAAGAGATAATTTTAAAAGGAAAGCGTGGTAAACAATTAAGGTAATAGGGTATAACAAGAACAATAAAAAAATATTTAAATAAGTATTCTTAGCCAACACCTTAGGAGATGGCATACAGTATTTTTAATGGGCTAGGGTATATTAATAATTTTTATAGAGGAATCTTCAGACTAGCCGTTTATATGCCAACTCTGAAATGTATTAAGCGCTGGTAAGACCCCCTAAGAAAAGTTGGGTTCTTGCAAGGGCTTGATTTCTGTGTTTTTTTTATTTGTTCACTAGAAAACCATTCTTCTGCTGGAACCCAACTAAGGGATGAGAGGTTAATAAAATGAGGCTGGGAATAACTCCGCAAATAAGCAAAGCAAACTGTGAGGTTTGCGAAGAAGTAATAACTCAACCAGTATGTCCTGCGTGTTTAGAAAGAGAAATGATAGAATGGCTTGTACAAAAAGAGAAGGATGAGGATAAAGCAGGCTTAATAGATTTTATTAAGAAGACCACGATTTCTCTTAGAGGACACGGCTATGCTCAGACTAAGTGCGTTATTTGCGGGAAGAATATGAGAGTGTGTGCTCATTGCTATTGTAAAGAAATACTTGATTATATTAATAAGGAATATCCTGAATTAGAGGAAGAGTTCATAACCCATTTTGATTTTAATATTCACTTCAAACCGAGGATGATATAAGAAAAGATTCATTAACAAAGAGATAGCACGAGGGGTTGCCTCAGGATATATTCTATTTTTATTATTTTTTATTAGTAGTGTCCTGAGTTCAACTCTTCTGTAGGGATAAGTATCTCGTACTCGCAGTTTGGGCAGGCACACGTCTTGTAATGAAACTCCTTCCAGAACTTAGGTTTCCAACCACCGTTCTCATCACAATTATGCTTTGTTCTGCAGATAGGGCAGACTAGTTCTAAGTGTTCTGGTCTAAACATATGAACCATACAACAACCTCTCTTGTTATCACTCTTACCTACTTAAAATAACCTCTTACTCAAAAACAAGAGAATCTGATAAAAAACCCTAAAGGTTATTTATATACTTAACTGTTATGAAATATATAGGATGCAATGTAAAAATAATAAATTATATAAAACAAGCATTAATAACCGTTCTATAAACTAAGAGGTGATTTTCATGGCTAGTTTTTTTAAAGATATTGGTAACTTCTTGCTAGGCGAAGGGCTCAGCACTCTTAAAAAAACAGTTGATAAAACAATAAAGGATGTTGAATACAGGATTGAGAGAGCAACAATAAAAGTTGTTAAAACCCTAACCCTTTTTGTTATGATGCTCATTGGCATGATATTCATCCTAGTAGGTCTTGCCAAGTATCTTAATGAGACCGTGCCTGGGCTTGCTCATGGATTAGGAACCATCCTAATAGGAGCAATCTTAATAGCTCTAGCATTATTTGTGAAGGCTATGAAATGATTATCTAAGAATAATTTTTAATTC
>DRSY01000012.1 GCA_011372335.1 Candidatus Woesearchaeota archaeon
CCCCAATGTTAATGAGAGTCCTGCAGTAACCAATATATATGGAGACAAAATTTGCATACTAATCTGGACTGATGAGCCAGAAGGAATAATCATAGAGAATGCTGCTGCTGCAAAGGCTTATAAATCATACTTTGATTTCATGTGGAAACACGCTGAAAAGCCAAAAAACCCAAAATAATATAAAATCATCCGAGGTGAACTAATGAGTGAAATCTTTGTTATAAGTGTAGGAGGCTCGCTTATCTGCCCTCAAAAATTGGATACTGATTTTCTAAGGGATTTCAAAGAAATCATCCTAAAACACGTTGAGAAAGGCACCAGGTTTGTGCTCATAACAGGGGGCGGGAGGATAAGCAGGGATTACCAGGCTGCTACAAGAGAAATAACTGAGCTTGATGACGAAGACCTTGACTGGCTTGGAATCCACGGAACAAGAATTAATGCCTATCTACTCAGAGCAATCCTCAATGCAGAGGCAGAGCCAAGAGTTGTTAAAAACCCCGAGCAGGAGTTTGCATTTGAAAAGAACATACTCGTTGCTTCTGGATGGAAGCCAGGCTTTAGCACTGATTATGTTGCTGTGCTACTAGCTAAGAAGCTCGGTGTGAAGAAGATTATTAACCTTACTAATATTGATTATGTATACGATAAGGACCCAAAAGAATTTTCTGATGCACACCCATTAAAAGAAATTAAATGGAGCGATTTCAAAAAGATGTTCGGAGAAAAATGGAGCCCTGGTCTTAATACCCCGTTTGACCCGGTTGCAAGTAAAGAAGCAGAACAGCTTGAGATGACAGTGTACATTCTAAATGGGAAAAATCTTGAGAACCTTAATAATCTGTTAGAAGGGAATGAATTCGCTGGGACCACCATTACATAAATCTTTATATATCTTTTATATATCTATTATCTTCCCACTCTTCCCAACATTTATTACTCTCGTCTTCCCTATCTTTTCTTCTAAGCCTTCTGCTTCGTGTACATGGCTGCAGAGAAGTATGTCTGGCTGGAACTTCTCCACTGCTTTTCTCACGCCAGTGCTGCCTGGGAAGAACTGTGTAAACTTCTCCATCTTTGTACCTGCGGGGTGGACATGTGTTACCATTATCTTCTTGTCCAAGTATTTTATTCTTTCAAAACCCTTCTTCAGCAAGTCATAGAGTTCTTTCTCTGAGAGCTGGTTCAACCCAATATTTGCTCCTCCAGCTCCAAACAAGCCAACGTTCTTGTACCTCACACTATAACCATGAATATTCTTCACCCCGTAAACCTCTGCTAAGAAGTCCGCGGTGGCTACTGTCTCATGATTACCCGGGATTAAGAGTACCTTAAGGTTTCTCTTCTTAAAAGGACCTATGATATTATCTGTGCTTGTCTCAGCAAAGGTTAGGTCTCCGCACAATACTACGAGGTCTGCGTGTTTACTCTTTGCTTCTTTTGCAAGTTTTTCTGCTAGTCGAGTATCTCCGTGTATGTCCCCTGCACTGAAGATTCTTAGCTTGTTCTTTCTAGTCTTCATGGTCTTTTTTATCTTTTTTGTTCTTCTTTTTATTCACATTAACCCGCGCTTTTTTTTTATGCGCGCACAAAAACAAAAAATGCTTTTTTTGGATTCTGAAATTCTTAAGTGATGCTCAGGCAGCGCACAAGGCTTCTTCACGCTTCCCTTAACACTCCCTTATTATCACCTCTCTTTTACCTCTACTTCTTCTTTATCAAGATGGATTATTGTTGAAGGTCTGCCTCTAAGCTCGCCCTCATAAATGATATACTTAACCCTTCTTTTTATCTCAGGGTCAAGGTTGTTAATGCTTGTCATGAAGTCACCGCCTGTAATATTAGCGCTGGTTGTGATGATAGGTATTTTCATCTTCTTGATATACTTGTAAAACCAGTGGTCAGGAATCCTTATCCCAATCGTATTATTCACAGGGTTAACGTTCTCAGCAAAAAACTTTTTTTTCACCTTAAATATGAGGGTGTAGGGTCCTGGGAGCTTATCAACCCATTGCTTTGTTTTCTCATTAGTCTCGCAGTACTCGTATATCATGTTCTTGTTAGGTATTATGATAGAGAAGGGTTGTTTAAAACTCTTCTTTATCTCTCTCAGCTTAGCAACAAGTTCTTTATTAGTCGCGTCGCATCCCAAACCATAAATAGTGTCTGTGGGGTAAATGAAGATGTTCTCTTTTAGTTCGTTCACAAGCCAGGGTTGGTGTTTTAACTCGTCCTTATTGATTATTCTCATCTTCGCGCCAGAGAGTAATACGGGTGGATTTAAAAAGGTTAAGTATTTATTACTCACTGAAAAAAAGCATTTGAATTTTTTTATACTCGGATTCTTAAGAACACCGGATTAAGCCCTGATTTTAATAAGATAAAAAGAGAGGAAGTAACTACAGGTTTCTTATACTCTGCTTTCGTACGCTCTGCTGCCAATAAAAATCCTCTATAAACATAACCCTCCTGATATAACTACTCCACTCAACATACCCTCTCCGCCTGAACAAAGACCCTAATAAATGCTTTAGCCTCATTGTGTGATGAACAAGTAAGTGGTTATTTGCTCCTCTTCTTCTGGTTCTATCAACTCGTGCTCTCTCATCACCCGAACGAGCTCATGGTTATAGTTACTATTATTCTCATCATATCTTTTTGCCTGGGCTGCCATGATTTGCACCTCTTTACTATTAGTAAAAATCTCGTGTAGTTACTTTTCTCTTAGTAAGATTTTTTATCTGCACAAAGAACAGGCTTTGAATATACCTTGGATTCTCATGTAAGGCCATCATTTTGTATCACCCCCCGAATTTTTTTACCTCCTTATTTTTTTTTGTTTTTGCTTCTGAAAAACTCATCAAAAAGCTTTGGTTTTGGACACCTAAAAAAAACCTTTTTTTTAGAGGCTGGGAGGGAAGGGTGTTGTGACTAATCAGAATAAAGCCTTTACTCCTTTAAATACCCTACGCGCAGATGTCCAGTGCTATATGGATTTATAAAGAAGGTGTGTCCAGTGATACTTACTTGTATTAACACCGTAATCATTGTTTCAACAATCACTCTCTTACCTTTTAGTTTTATCTCAGAAATATTTATAAATCATGTTAGTTGAAGAAGGGGTGATATGGAACTATGGCTAATCCTAGGAATTCTTAGCTACCTCTCCTACGCTATTTCCACCTCTATTGATAAGTACATGATGAACCATAAATACGGTGTGCTGCGAACAAACACTTTTAAGATGTTCTTTGACGGCTTAATACTCTTAGGTCTGGGTTTGCTTTTTTTTAGATTAGACTTCTCTTATAATCTACTCTTATGGTCCCTTATACTAGGAGTTCTTTATGCTCTTGCAGGCATTACCTATTTTTTTGTTTTAAAATTAAGAGATGTAAGTGAGGTGATTCCTTTCTTACAATCATCAGAGATTCTGCTAATATTCCTTGGTTCTTTATTATTATTCAATGAGGTTGCTAATGTATTCAACTATATAGGCGTAGTGTTAATATTAATAGGCGTGTATGCAGTGCTCTCAGAAACAGGTCTTAGAAGACCTAGGATGAATAAGGCTTTTTACTTAATCTTACTAGTAGTTATTATAGACTTATTTTTCTGGCTCCTGGTTAAGAAGCTATTATATAATGCCCAGCCCATCAGCCTAGCGATAACAATGTATTTCTCAACCACCTTGGTAATGATTATTTACCAGGCTTTATTCAGTAGAAAATCATTAAAAGCTCTTACAAAGATTAACCATGAGCTTTTTAAAATAGGTATCGCTGCTTTTTTCGGAGCTACAGGAACCTTTTTACTCTTCTCTGCTCTTACCTTAGAAGACGCTTCAAAGGTTTACCCCTTAGCAGGTTCTCAAGCAGTGTTCGTATTCCTAATAGCTTCTCTTTTCCTAAAAGAAAAATTCAGGTGGCACAGATTAATAGGAACACTATTGGTTTTTGGAGGTATATTTTTAATTTCTATTTAGAAATCAGTTAGTTTTTTTTCAACAATCGTAGTATTGCCACCG
>DRSY01000007.1 GCA_011372335.1 Candidatus Woesearchaeota archaeon
CTTTTACAATGCTCAGTATAAAACGCGTGTCTTCTTCTAGCTCTGCACTGCTCTTCACGCTGAAGTCTTCAAGCTTGGCAATAGCTTTTTCAACATCTGATAGGCTAATCTTCTTTTTGCTCTGGTCCTCAGCTATGAGAGCTGCTTCTCTCATAAGGAATAAGCCAGTCCGGATATCTCTTAACTCATAAGTCTTCTTTGCTATCCTGTTAAAAGCAGCGTCTTCCAATACTCCTTCTGGGAATGCGTAGCTTGCTCTTAGTTTCAGAATTTCCTTGGTTTCGTACTCATTGTATTGTCTGAACTCAAGCATCTCAGGCATAAGCCTGGATTTTATCCTGCTATCAAGCATTCCAAGCCATTCCTTGAAATTGGTTATTAAGCAGATGCTCTTCTTATATATGTTCTCAAGGAGGAAGTATAAGAAGTCATAGTCCTCTGCTTTGTCTATTTCATCAAATATGAAAGCAGCGGTTTTCTTATTAATCATGCTAGCAACGATTTTGCAGAGATCAACTGTTTTCTTGTTCTGCACTAACCTGTAGCCTAAGTGCTCGCATACCTCCACCATTACTTTATAAGTAGTGTTGTTCTGCCAACAATTAATATAGATAGGGTATATCTCGTCTGTTTCTTCTTCTAACTCTCTTATCACATGCCTTGCAGCTGCTGTTTTACCAATACCCGGAGGGCCGTACATCACAACATTCCTACCATTACGTTTCTTGAACAAGGGCTTGATGCATTCTGCTATGAACCTCTGCTCTTTTTCTCTGAAAGGAAGTATCTTAGGAAGAAATTCAAAGTCAAGGGCTTCCTCATTCTTAATAAGACTCTCACCGTCCTTAAGCATATTATCGAATAAGCCCATGCTAAGAAGAGAAACAAATAATAGGTTTATATAGTTTTTGCAATGAAAAACAGAGGATTTACGTAGGCTGGTTTTTACGGCAAGGTTGGTTTCTTTGGTTGCTTTGTTTTTATTCTCAGAACATCTGCTATGAGTATATACGCTGTGAGAGGGTCTATTTTATTTGTAATTGAGTCAAAGAGAATCTCTTTAAAACTCTTACTCCATGTACGTCTTATAGGATCATGGTCCTTACCATAATAACAAGCAACTCCTGAGAGAGGCCCGCTCAGCCCAAGGAGTTCTTCTATTCTCTGATTCACAGGGTGACCTTCTTCATATACTCCTCCGTTGTTATAGAATCCTTTGAAAAACGCGTTTCTGGCTTTGTGAAATGTGTCTTTATCAAAATAAGCAAATAATTGAGAGTTAAGAGTATATATTTCTAATACAGGAGCTCCTGCTTGGCAGAACTCCAAATCAAAGTAGCCGCTGGGTTTTCCTTTTTCATCAACCAAGAAATTCATAGGGTGAATATCTGTTAATATGAGCACCGGCTTGTGATCTTTTGGCACTGGCATTTTTAGTAGTTCTTCAAGGGAGTCATGAAAGTATTTTTTTACTTCATTGAACTCTTTTTGTGTGAATGCTTCTGTGCTTTTTACTCGCTCTATTTTTAAATCTATGATGGTCTTTACTCTTTCTATGAAGTTACGCACCCCTTCAGGTTCAACCCAGTTACGCCCCATAATATTGCCGTAGCTATTAAACCTGACTCTTTGGGCTTGTGCTATGTCTGAGCCTAAGTATTCTAGTGAAGCTAAAAATTTTTCTAGGGAATAATTATTGTCCTTAATGAAATTCCTCCAATGCTTTCCTTTAAGTGATTCAACTACTAGGAACCCTATTCCTTCTTCAGTGTAGTGTAACCCTTTAATTTCAGGCGCTGGGAGTTCTGCTTCTTTTCTGACTAGTTCACAGAGATTTGCTTCTCTTTCAAGCGATAAAGGACTATTATACTGGAAATCCTTTCTCCTGCCTTTTAAGTCTTCTATATAAGTGTTTTCAAAACGAACAATAGCTTCATGAGGCTCTCCTTTGTTGATTCTGAATATTATATGGCTTATACTGCCTTCAATAGCTTCTATTGAGTTCACTTTGTATCCGTGTTGCTCGATTAATTTCTTTGCTTGGGATGGTGTTATGCTTTTTTGTAGGCTCATGTGATACTCCAATCACTCCTTAATTTATAAATGTTATGCTAGAGTAGTGACAAAATCAAAAGATTTTTAAATAGAAGAAAGCAGGGTTCCTGTTCCAACAATAAAAACGCTTTATACAATAATAAAAGCTAAGGAATACGACGACCTCATAAAAGAATAATTATTTTCTTTAAGCACTAAAAAAGTTTGGGCTTGAAAATTTTTAAATAATAAGATTCTACAGCAAACTATTTAAACCTGGTTAACGTATTCACTTCTTATTATGAAGTATTCTGAGCTCGCAAGCATATACGAAGCTTTGGAAAGGACAAGTAAGAGGCTTGAGAAGACGTACATAATATCCGGGTTGTTGAAGAAGACTAGGGAGGAGGATATTGGTAGGATACTCTTATTAATTCAAGGCAGGCTTTTCCCTTTGTGGGATGAGACCAAACTAGGGGTTAGTGACAGGCTTATTATTAAAGCGATAAGCCTGGCTACGGGTATAAGCCCTGTAAAGGTAGAGGAGGAGTGGAAGAAGCTTGGTGATCTGGGATTAGTTGCTGAGAAGCTTGTTCAGAGGAAGCGTCAGGCTACTCTTTTCTCAAAGGAATTAACTGTTGAGAAGGTGTTTAACAACTTAAGAAGGCTTCCTGCTCTGGAAGGCCCGGGTAGTGTTGATCAGAAGGTTAAGGTTATTGCAGAGTTATTATCTTGTGCTAAGCCTTTGGAGGCTAGATACGTTGTGAGGACTGTTCTTGAGGATTTACGTGTGGGTGTTGGTGCTGGTAGTATCAGGGATGCTATTGTCTGGGCTTTCTTTGATAAGAAGGTAAGGGTTAATTATGATGAGAAAGAAAAAACAATTAACCCTGATAATAGGGAGGAGTATAACCGTTTGGTTGAGGCTGTTCAGCACGCGTTTGACTTAAAAGCTGATTATGGTGAGGTTGCAAGGATGATTATGCAGAAGGGAGAAAATGCTTTTGAAGAACTGGTTTTGGAGCCTGGCAAGCCAATTAATGTTATGCTCTACCAGAAAGCAAAGGATTTGAAGGATGCTTTTGAACGTGTAGGAAAACCCTGTGCATTAGAATATAAATATGATGGGTTTCGTTGTATCACAGGTTATACTTCTTTGTTTGTTAAGAATAAGGGTTTTGTTTGTGTACGCGATGTTCGTGAAGGGGATTATGTGCTTACTCATAAAGGGAACTTTAAAAAAGTGTTAGCAACAAATAAGAGGCGTATTGACCCTGGAGAGAAATTGTTTGAACTCACAACTTATTACGGAGCGAGTTTTAGAGTTTCTGAGAAGCACCCCTTGTTGGTGTTTAGAAATAAGCCTTCCTGGGTTTATGTAGAGGATATTAAGCCCGGTGATAAACTAGTTTTTCCTATTCCTAGGCTTAGGGGAAAGGATTATTTGGAGCGTCTTAGGGGTAGATTAGTATTGAGTGATGAAGCAGGGTATTCTAAGGTTCTTGAAATGAACGATTTTTTCTTTAGATTCCTTGGCTACTGGGTTGGGGATGGTTTTACTAATAATTATCATAACACTGAACGTATAGGCTTGATTTTTAATTATAAAACACAGAAGGATTTATGTGCTTTTTATGAAGAGAATATTAAGAAGTTCTTTGGAATAAGTAATATTAGGAGGAATATTCATAACGGAGCAATTTATCTTTATTGGAGGGATAAGCCTTTTCGCAGATGGTTATCATGTTTTTTTAGGAGGGAGTGGAAGGGTAAAACCCTGCCGGAATGGTTTAGTAGTATTACTGAGCAGCAGTTCAGGATGTTCTTGAAAGGCTGGGTTGAGTCTGATGGTTATGTGGATGAGAAAGGAAGGACTTCTATTATTACAAAGGAGAAAGACCTTGCTATGTTTGTATGCTTGTTAGGCTTAAAGTTTAAGCGGATGATAGGTTTGAAAAAGGTACGAGTTAATGGGAAGAC
>DRSY01000086.1 GCA_011372335.1 Candidatus Woesearchaeota archaeon
ACTCAACACAAATGGGTTGTTACTCTTATGAGACGAAGATGAGAACAAAAAAAGGAAAAGAGGAAAACAAAACCCTGAAAAAAATTAAAGAAATCATCCCCTCCCTCCTAACCACTAACTTCTCTAAAACCATTCTATGATTACTAAAAAAAGATTCTTATTCTGAATGGCAAACGAATAATAACATTTATTAATACCCTCCTTTACCCACAAATATTATGCGCTTCACAAGAATAACTATTATAAGAAGTTCAAGACCTGAGAAGACTGATATTAACAAGGAACTTCAATGGTTCGGAGGAACTCTCGGCTTATTCAGTCTTAGAGATAAGGACAAGTCCTGCTTTAGGATTTTCATTATTCTTCTTCAAGGTTTAAAACAAGATAAGAAATTAACAAGTAACGAGATAGCCTTAAGAACAGGACTGACAAGAGGCACAGTAGTACACCATCTTAACAAGCTTATGAGCTCAGGCATAGTGGTGAGTGAGCATAACAAGTACTCTCTTAGAATGGACAACCTTGAGAAAATCGTGGAGCACATAAAAAGGGATGCTGATGAAGCATGGGAAAGGCTGAGAGAAGTAGCCAGGGATATTGATGAGAAGCTCGGATTAAGATAAAAATATTAAATGAAAGACTAAAAAAATATTAAAAAAATGAATATATGCATTGTTTCTGAAACTGCTTTCCCAGCCTACGGAGGGGGGTGTGTGCAGGCTGAGAGGGTATGCAGGTTACTAGCAAAGAAGCACAGAATAGTTTTCTTAACCTCAAAGAAATCAAGAGAAGAACTAGTTCCTAGGAATGTGAAGCTCTACAAATTCAGAAGCATAACCGCTCCTCTTACTAGTAAGAGTTTCAACATACCCTTCGCGCTGATCAAACAAGTGAAAAGTATTCTCAGAGAAGAGAACGTACAACTAACTCATATATTCATGCCAACACTACCCCTAGGCCTAGCCGTGTTACTAGCAGCCAAACAGCTTAACATCCCTGTATTATCCGGGTACAACCTTCAAATAGAGAATATAAGCAAGAACGTACCTCTTATTAAGCAGAAAAGAATAATCAACGCGTTGTATAAAGGAATGAACTATGTGCTTAACAAGAGTGATGTTGTGCACTGCCCAAGCCGGTTCGCAGAAAAACTGTATAGAAGCACAGGGGGCGAGTCAAGAGTAGTGGTAATAAGCAACGGCGTTGACACAAGCTTCTTTAAAAAGAAGAATAATAAGAGTGTAAGAGCACTTAGAAAAAAACTCAGCAAGCCCGCTGAGAAAATCCTCTTATTCGTAGGCAGGTTAATGAGAGAAAAAAACGTAGGGGTGCTGATAAGAGCCTTTGCTATCCTGCAAAGAGAACACCCAGAACTAAGAACACGATTAATCATAAGCGGGAAAGGAGGACAAGAAAGAAATCTCAGAAAACTAGCGGAGAAACTAGGAGTGAATAAAAAGGTTGTGTTCACAGGTTACGTTGAAGAGAAACACCTACCCAGCATTTACTCCGTAGCAGACGTGTTCATCCTTCCAAGCCTTGTAGAACTCCAAAGCATAGTAACACTTGAAGCAATGGCATCAAGCCTTCCTATCATCATCGCGGATTCACCTACAAGTGCTGCTCCTGAACTAGTCCGAAAAGGGAGGAACGGCTACTTATTCAGGCATGACTCCCCAGAAGACCTTGCTAGGAAAATAGTGCTCTTAATAAAGGATGAAGAAAAAATAATAAGGTTCGGGAAGAACTCAAGAAGAATAGCAGAGCAGGAACACGACATCCGAGAAGTTATTAAGAAGATAAGTAGAGTGCACAAAGAATTAGTTGAACACAGAAAACCAGGTAAGCCAGTGAGAAAATACCAAAAAAAACAGAAGAATAATAAGAATAATTATACAACACGCCTAAGCCTGCTCTTACTTCTAAGGAAAAGAATACTTACCTCCTCTTCTTCCTCTTAACAAGCTTACTCTTCTGCTTTATCAGCTTCTTATTACCACCACTCACTCCTGCCTTGGTCCCAGGCATTGCCACATTCTTGTTCCTTTGAAAAAAAGCCAGGTATATTATCTCAAGAAGGCCCATTGTGTTCAGTAATAACATCACAATAAACCATACCACCTGATTATTCCTTGCACTCTTCCAAAGAGCAATAGCAGTCCATACAAGACTCCACACAGATATTACTACAAGGAAAACAAAGAGCCATGGTGTTATCACAACATTCATGTATTGAGTCATATTCTCCACCCCTTTCATTCTTTTATTCTTTATTTATATTTTTATACTCGCATCCAAACCTTGCCAAACAAAAAAAATAAAAATTAAAATTTTTTTAAACCAAAAAACACTTAATAGGTGTTAATAAAAAAAGAGTTCTCTTATTAGAAGTTTAAAAATTTTGCTATTTTTCACAATACGAATTCACTCTTAGTATTAAAGAAAAATAATGCGCTCACTATAATTAAAGGCAGAGTCACCACCCCCACCACGTGCTCCTCAAGATAAGCAAAGCCTATCATTGTGTATAACAAGCTCAGAATCAAGAATACAAGGCTTGCTCTTCTCGGCTTATTCCAAGTAAGAAGGATTGCTAAGATAATAATCATGCCTGGGAGTAATGCTCTGAGCAACTCGCATAATGTGAATCCATAGGGTAAGTCAAAGAGCATGAGAAGAAAGAACAACCCTATAAGCAGAGCAAGCACTCTAGGAGCATAGTACAAAGCACTATGAATCCTCTTCTTATGCTTCCTCTTCATCTTAATCATGAATCACCACTCATAATAAAACCACCCAGAATATATAAATATTTGTTTTTTTTACTCACTCAGGAATTAAAAAAAAAAGTTAAACAAAGTAAGAATAACAAAGAAAGAAAAAGGGTTAAAAACAACCACTAATTTTCTTTATGCTGCGCTTTTTTTATTCTGTGCTTACTTGTATTGTGGGCTGCGGGTTCTCTGGAATAATCCTGCCTGTCTCTGGGTCTATCATAACACTATCACTCCTATAAATAGGAATGAAGCCGAGTAAGGTACGCTTCTTCTTACCTCTCACTAAGTAAACAGGATTACCATCCGCTTTGATAAGCTCAATATCAGTGACTTTTTGTAATCCTTGCTCCTTTGCTCTCTGCTTCGCATCGTCTGGCAGATAACGTATTACCCGCTCTCCCTGAGGAGTTCGGATTCTGATCTGATCCTCACTTAGAGTAAGCTCCTCCTTTGTTACTGCTTCTGCATCCGCTGATCTTAACAACACCACGCCTTGCGTGGGTCTCTGCTCCACCTGTACAAGCTTATCCTTTATCCTTAGCTCGATAGGCTCAGGCCTTGAACACTTGGCTCGTACTATTAATTCTCCTGTGCAAGAACTGTAATAACCCTCCTCATCACTACCAACGCCTCTGCAAACCGCTTTACAAGCACAGCTATCGAACTTGATAAGTTCGTCTGTGCAGGAGTCATACCAGCCCTCACTCCTGGTTCCTATAGCCTTACAAACCGGAGCGCACATACCCTGCTCTTCTTTTTTTCCGCAGCAGCAATGATACGGTAACATCTGGGTTTGGGTCGTAGTAACACTCCCAGGCACACTCTCACTTCCAGCACTAGAAGAGCTGCAACGCTTACAACTACCACCGCAATCAACTCCTTCCTCATCCTCATCCATCACATTATTATAACAATGCCTTGGGTACATCACTACTGCTTCTACTTGTGAGCCTTTCCTACCAATACCGCAGCCAACCAGCCTCATATCAACTTCGTTTGGTTTGCACCACACACCCATCTTATTCGCAGACCTACAAACACCGTAATCATACCCTGCTTTTCTACACACAGCCTTACAATCATTGTAATCAGGAGGCACTGGTGTTATTGTCCCGGGTTCGGGTACGTGCTCCTTGCACTTACCATCATACCTTTTTGACATCTTCGCAGCTCTCCTCTCACAATCACTACTATAAGTCTTACCATCACATCCACAAACAGGCTCATATACT
>DRSY01000070.1 GCA_011372335.1 Candidatus Woesearchaeota archaeon
ACTCGTACTAATAACTAATCACAATTAAAAAAACACATCCAAAAAAATAAGTTGCACATAGGATTAAAAAAAAAGTGTTTCAAAAAAATTAGAAAGCTTTTTAAAAAACTTGTTAGTAATAAGAAAAAAGAGTCGTACTGGGCCTGTGGTCTAGTGACCTTTGAACACCAAGAGGCTAGAAGCTATGACAACACCCTTACGAGGTGTAGGTCCCCGGTTCGAGCAACTAGTTACGCTCACTTATGTGTGGGCGTATAGTTCTGAAACTCCGGGCAGGCCCACTTCTTTAAAAGCACCTTCTGAAAAATGCCAAGAAGAAAAGACATAATAAGAGTTATTCAAATCCTTAAGAAGAAGTCAGAAGTCTCAATGCTAGGAAGCTTCTCAGAACACAAGCCCTTCTACATCTTAATAAGCACAGTGCTTAGTGCTAGGAACAAGGACGATATGACAATAAGAGCCACAAAAAAATTATTTGCAAAATACAAGACCCCAGGACAGATAGCCAAAGCGCCTCTAACAAAACTCGAACCATTAATCAAGGAGTCAGGATTCTATAAGACCAAAGCAAAACGAATAAAAGAGATCAGTAGAATCATACTAGAAGAATATAATGGGAGGGTTCCTCCTAATTTTGATAAGCTTCTCTCATTACCCGGTGTTGGTAGGAAAACAGCTGGTTGCGTGATGGTATACGCTTTTAATAAGCCAGCATTACCCGTGGATACGCATGTGCATAGGGTGAGTAACAGGCTTGGCTGGGTTAAGACAAAAACACCCGAGCGAACAGAACAAGCACTGGCTAAGATAATACCAACAAAGTACTGGGCGGATGTTAATGAAGTACTCGTAGTTCATGGGCAGACAATATGCACTCCTATCTCTCCTTTCTGCTCTAAGTGCGGGGTAAGAAAGTACTGTGCAAGGAGAGGGGTTAAGACTCACAGGTGATATAAATTAAAGTTAATAAATAAAACTTAAATCTGAATATAATAAAAATAAATATTTAAAAAATAAAAAAATAGGTTTTGAAATAAAAAGCAAAGAATTCGTGTCCTGATTAATCTTCTTTTACTCCTCTTTCTCACTACTCTTCTTAACCAACTCTACGTTCCTTGCTACAGGTCCGCGCTCGCCTTCACCAGCTTCAAAAGATACTTCATCATTATCACGTATAAAAGTTCCTTCTGCTAAGGATGAGTGATGCACAAAGTACTCCTTTCCATCACTGCCCGCAATGAACCCGTATCCTTTCTGTTGGTTAAACCACTTAACTGTTCCTTCCATTTTTATTTATTCCTCCTTCTTTTATCTTACCTTCATCCCCCACGCTTATTTTATTGCGGGTATTATATCCACGACTTTAACCTTAAAATTTAAGGTCTTACCCGCTAAGGGATGATTCAAGTCAATAGTCACTTCTTTATCTGTTACTTCTGTTATTCTTGCAGGCACTCGTTGGCCTGTAGGCAGATTAATAATAAGTATCATTCCTGGCTTCGGCTCTTGACCTGGCGGGAGATGCTCTCGTGGTATTCTCCTGACTAGTTCTGGGTTGACCTCGCCATAAGCTTCTCCTGGTTTTAGCTTGATTTCTTTCTCCTCGTTCTTTTTCATCCCAGCAATTGCTTTCTCAAAGCCAGGTATGATCTGCCCGGTGCCTATCTCAAATTCTAAAGGCTTGCCGTGTTGTTCAGAACTATCAAAAACAGTTCCGTCATCAAAGGTTCCGATGTACTCAACCTTTACTTTATCTCCTTTTTTTAGCGTCATAAAGACCTCCTCCTAAAAATTTTTTTTATCAAAACCCTTCTTCTAAAAGGTTCCTCATCGAGAAAACAAGCATAGAACTCGTTTTAACGATTCTTCACTTCATAGAAGAATTTAATATTATTTAAGAGTTTTGGTTTGGGAGAACAATTCGTGATTCAAAAAAAACAACTTTTTCTTCTCTAACCTCCCATCCCCTGCCTTCTTTTTTTATAACCTTTTATGAAAACCACCTCAAAAACCGTTATTATGAACTCTCTTTTTATGAACTATCTTTATAAACTATTATTGTTTCGCTATTCTTTATGCCTATTGAGTTCATGAGAAAACCTTATACCAACGAAGAGATACTTCGAACTCTGCACCCTCTAGTTAAGGAGTGGTTCTTACACAAGTTTAAGAGGTTTGCTCCTCCCCAGAAATACGCTATTCTTAATGTTCATAGCAGGATTAACACTCTTATTAGCAGCCCCACAGGGAGCGGTAAGACTCTGAGTGCTTTCCTTGCAATAATTAATGAGCTCATAGGATTATCAGAAGCCGGCTTGCTTGAGGACAAGGTTTACTGCGTTTACATAAGCCCACTTAAAGCTCTTGCGAACGATATCTCAAGAAACCTCTTAGAACCCTTAAATGAGATAGAGCGTTTTGCTGGTAAGAAGCTCGGCTTAAGAATAGCTATTAGGACTGGCGATACTTCCCCTGGTGTTAAGCAGAGCATGCTTAAGAAACCGCCGCACATCCTTATAACCACCCCGGAAAGCTTTGCCATTACTCTTACAACAACTAAGTTCAAGGAGAAGCTTAGAGATGTGCAGTGGTGTATTGTTGATGAGATTCATGCTTTGGCTAGTAGTAAGCGAGGAGCTCATCTCTCTCTAAGTCTTGAGAGGCTCTATCAGTACACTAATTTCACAAGGATTGGGTTATCAGCAACAGTAGCTCCTCTGGAAGAAGTAGCAAAGTTCCTTGTAGGATTTGATACAAGAACCAACACCCCAAGGGATTGTAAGGTCGTGGATGTTAATTTTGTAAAACAACTTGACCTTAAAGTCATGAGCCCTGTCAAGAACCTTATGAAAGCGTCTTATGATGAGATAAGCACAGCTACTTATAAGCTTATAGATCAGCTCATTCAGACTCATAGAACAACTCTTATATTCACTAATACTAGGAGTGCCACTGAGCGGGTTGTGCATTACTTAAAGGAAAGATTTCCCAAGCATTACACTCGGATTGAGGATGTAAGAGATATGAGTGGTGGTCTTAGTGGTATTGACAACGAGTCCAATGGTAGGGCCGGGGGTTATACTAGCCTTATAGGCGCTCATCATGGCAGTCTGAGCAAGGAGCACAGACTGAGTGTTGAAGAGAAACTTAAGAAGGGGGAGTTAAGAGCAGTGGTTTCTTCTACAAGTCTTGAGCTAGGAATAGATATTGGTTATATTGATCTTGTTATTCTTCTTGGCAGTCCTAAGAGTGTTGCTCGTGCTCTTCAGAGGATTGGGCGGAGCGGGCATAAATTGCATGACAAGGCAAAGGGGCGAATAATTGTTATGGACAGGGATGATCTTGTTGAGTGTAGCGTGTTACTAAAAGCTGCTCTTGAGAAGAAGATTGACAGGATTGATATCCCGGTTAACTGCCTTGATGTTCTTGCCCAGCAAGTACTTGGTATGGCGTTAGAGGAGCCCAAGCACATTGATGATGTGCTTAGAATTGTGAGGGGTAGTTATAGTTTTCATGGTCTTAGCAAGAAGCGTTTCAAAGAAATTATTAGTTATCTTGCTGGAGAATATGCTAGGCTTGAGGATAGGAGCGTGTATGCAAAGATATGGTTTGACCCAGAAACAGGTATGATTGGGAAGCGTGGCAAGATGAGCAGGGTTATTTATATGACTAATATCGGCACAATACCTGATGAGACTAATGTAAAAGTAAAGGTTGGTAAGCAGCTTATAGGCTTTATTGCAGAGCCATTCCTTGAGAGGCTTAGGCGGGGTGATATATTCGTGCTCGGAGGGAATACTTATGAGTTCCTCTACACTCAGGGTATGACTGCTTTTGTAAGAGCCACAGCTAATAGGCCTCCAACAGTTCCTTCGTGGTATAGTGAGATGCTCCCTCTTAGTTATGACTTAGCTCTTGAAATCCAGAGGTTCAGGAGGCTCATGGAAGAACACTTTAAGTACGGGACTAAGA
>DRSY01000099.1 GCA_011372335.1 Candidatus Woesearchaeota archaeon
GAACTAAAAATTCTTATTCATAGACTCACAGAACTCATACCCGCCTACAAGACCTCTGATTTAAAGAAGAGATTCCCGGAATTCTACCTTACGAGACAAGCTTTAGCAAAAGAGGACGAGAAGAAGCTTATAAAAGAACAAGGGGAACCCTCCTCAGATATAAAAGAGTATAAGCCAGAGTCAGAGTTTGCACAAAAGCCTTCTGAGCTTGAAAGAGTAACAAGAGTGCTTGACGAGGTTCAACGGAGACTTCAAAACCTCTAGTTCTATTCAAAAGAAGAATTAAGAGCTTGGCTAGAACAATCTTAAAATAATAAATCTTTTAAACACCCAAACACTTCTGAGAATTCCAGATAAAAAACCAAAAAACAAAACCCGAACAAAAAAACTTAGAAGACAAAACTCGCTGAAACCGGATAAGAACTAATAAGAGTAATGCGGGTGTGCCGGAGTGGCCAAACCAGTGCGTTGGGGCTGAACGGGACAGACTCAAGACGAATTGAGTGTCGAGGTTTCCACAAGAAACCAATGAGATAAGAGTGGGCCATCTGTTGGCTTAGACAGGGTATAGCCAGGTATAAATCCTGCCTAATCTTGGAGTACTGCCTACGCAGGTTCGAATCCTGCCACCCGCATCCTCCTTCTCAACCCAAAACCTTTAAATACTTTAGAACAAGATTTAACCCTAAAAAATGACTTTACAAATAATAACCATTGGTGGCTACTCAGAGATTGGCAGGAACTGTACTCTTGTAAGAGTAGATGACGAAGCAATAATCCTAGATATGGGTTTACATATGGATAACTATATTGCTTATACTGAGGAGCGAGAAGAGCTTCATACTGAGAAAGACATGTCAGCAGATACTTTAATAAAAGCAGGGGCTGTTCCGAACATATACCAAGTACAAGACCTTTGGCTGAAAGTAAAGGCTATATGTATTAGTCATGCTCATCTTGACCATGTCGGAGCGGTGCCTTTTATTAGTAACAAGTTTAAGGCTGATATTCACTGCACAAAATATACAGCAGAAGTTCTAAAGACAATTCTAAAAGATGAGAAAATAACTCTAAGAAACAATATCGTACCACACCATGTTAATTCAAGATTCAAGGTTTCTAAGAACATAACAGTTGAGTTCATTAATATAACTCATTCCATTCCTCAAACAGTGATTATCGCGGTTCACACCCCTTATGGCACCCTTATCTATGCTAATGATTTCAAACTTGACAACGCCCCAACACTCGGTGAGAAACCCAATTTTAAGCGACTCAAACAACTCGGAGAGCAAGGAGTGAAAGCCCTAATAGTTGATTCTCTTTACGCTGACACGCCTATGAAGACTCCCAGTGAGAACATAGCCAAGGAGATGCTCAAAGATGTACTCCTAGGAGTTAATTCAAAGGGGAAAGCCGTTATCATAACCACATTCTCCAGTCACATTGCACGGCTGAAAAGCATTGTGGAGCTTGGGAAAAAGCTTAAAAGAAGAATCGTGTTTATAGGCAGATCCCTTAATAAATACGTTAGTGCTGCTAAGAGAGCAGGGATCGCTGATTTATCTAGACAAGCAGAATTTGTTAAGTATGGTAATAAATTAAAGAAGTTCTTTAAACGAGTAAAACACCCGGAGAAGTACTTGTTCATTGTAACAGGCCACCAAGGAGAACCAGGAGCGGTTCTTCCACGAATGGTATATCAGCGTCTCTATAATTTTCAAGAAGAAGACCACGTGATTTTTTCATGCAGCATTATTCCTGTTAAGAACAACATTATTAACAGAGAAAAACTTGATTCCGCATTAAAAAAGAAAAAAGTCAGACTCTTCACAGATGTGCATGTCTCAGGCCATGCTTTTAGAGAGGACTTACGCGACCTCCTACACCTACTAAAACCCGAACAGATAATACCAACCCATGCGAATAAGGAGAAACTTAATGCAATGAAAGAACTCGCATTAGAAACAGGGTATAAGCCAGAACAGATAAGAATCCTGAAGAACGGAGTGCAACTTAATCTCTGAGAAGACACGTCCTCTTTGCAACACAGTTTCTATAAATATTACCCAAAATATTATCTTCTTTTCTGAATATAAACATGCTTCTAAATACTCTGTTTAACCCTTTTACTCAACTATTTTATCCCTAGAAGAGCTTTCAGAAATTATTCCCTACCAAAAAACTTATATATAACTGCTCTGTCTCTTATTCTAAAAAGTCAGGGGGGTTATCATAATGAAGCTTACACTCGCAGATTCAAAGTACTTAAAGGAAAGCGTGTCCATCATCTCTGAGCTAGTAACAGAAGGAATCTTTAAGATCACACCAGATAATATTGAATTAATAGCTATGGACCCTGCTAATGTAGCCATGGTTGTGTTCAAACTTATGGGAAGTACTTTCACAGAGTACGACGTGAAAAAACAAGAGTTCCTAGGAATAAACCTTAATAATCTTAAACAAGTACTAAAAAGAGCAAAAACTAATGACACTATAACCCTCGAACTAGAAGAGAACACTCTTAAAATCACACTTAGAGGCACGAGTACAAGGACATTCCATTTGCCCTTAATAGATGTTGAGGAGAAAGAGCAGAAAGTACCTGATCTCAAATTCTCAGTTACCATTACCACGGATTCTGCTATTCTTAATGAAGCAATAGAAGACGCAGATATAGTAGGCGAGTCAGTTAGCTTTATAGCCGAACCCAAGCGATTCATAATAAGCGCCACAGGAGACCTTAACAAAGCCAACATTCATATAGCCGCAGGAGAGGACACTAAGATAACAGCGCCTGAGAAGGTAAAAGCTAAATACTCAATCGAGTATCTTAAAAAAATGATACAAGGCAGCAAGATTAGTGACAAAGTGAAGATAGAGTTCGCTAAGGATTACCCCCTGAAACTGGAATACCTAGAAAAAAACAAAGTACAGCTAATGTTTATTCTCGCCCCCAGAGTTGATAATGACTAATAAAAAAAGCGTTTTTTTAATAAAAAATATTTTTATGAGCTTCTTTTATTTCACAAGACCGCACCCATAAAGCGCATGCGTTATCAAAAGCAACTAATTCTTAACATCTTTACTCCTTATTACGTAACGCTGCTTTTGGATAGGAGAAGAAGCCTTAGATAACTCCACAATCTCCATCGCCTCAAACAAATAAGCATAGTTAGTATTGGCATTCCATACAAGGTACGTGGTACTGCCTCCATCATATACTCCGATAATCTCATCTGCAATATACTTAGCAGAGTAGTTAGGGGTATTCCAGCCAAAAGCCTGAACCCAAGGTCTTACAATAGTGCCTTGGCTCTCAGCAAGTTCATTTGCTTTCTTAACACTTAGCAGGATTACTTTATAAGGGTTCTCTGCTGGATTTGCAATTCCTAAATTACCATTAGTATAATGAGACGGATATAACATCGGTGAAATTACATCAACGTATGGTAAGAGAGTGCTAAAAGAATGCCCTATCCCTAAGTCTCCTCTGTTAAAAATAGAGAAACCAAAGATATCAATCCCGATTTTCACATCATACCTCTTAGCAATGGACCTTGCTTTGCGAAGAAAATCTATTAATACTTGCGGTTTAGAAATGTCTTGTCTGGAATTAGGGTAGACCAAATCTTTTTGAGCAGGAAACCTTATATAATCAAACTGGATTTCATCAACACCAGCTTTACAAGCTTCCTCCATTATAAAGAGATTGTATTCTTGAACTTTCTCAGAGTAAGGATCTGTCCAAGGCGAATAGCTATGTCTTAGTTCTCCTTTCCAAAGATTACCGTGCTGATCATGAATGCCTAATTCAGGTTTTTTTGTTGCTAATATAGGGTCGTGGAATACTACTTGGCGCGCAATCACATAAATTCCTTGTTCATGCAAATTCTTTACAAACACCTCTAATTTTCCTAAAGCATTATACTTTGAACCAATCTCGGATGCTAA
>DRSY01000133.1 GCA_011372335.1 Candidatus Woesearchaeota archaeon
CTGCTTCCTTTATTCCTTCTCCTATTCTTAGCTTGTATTTTCTTAGCTTAACTTTGATTATGCTCCTTACTTCTTCGCTTACATCGAGAAAATGGTTTTTTCTTGCTAGTTCTTTGAGTTTCTGAACCAGGGAGGATGGCATCCTCACACTTACTATTGAGGTTACCATCTTCCACCCCCGGGCCCAGAGTTTTTGTGTTTGGCTTTTTCCTCTGTTACGTGCAGGTCTTGTTCTTGCACGTATTCTCTGGCGAATTCTCGTATGGCTTCTGAGCGTGATTTAAAGACTTTTTTTTTGACAAGATGGTCTAATTCTAGAATTAGTTTGTTGGGCAACCTGATGTTGAGGACTTCTGTTTTTTTTACCACTCTAAAAACCCTGTATGACGAGTGTATGTTTAATGTATTTTTTATGTCAGCTTTTTGTATGTGTGAGTTCTGGCGCCCAAGCAAATAGTATACGTAATCGTATAGTATTTTATATGTATGACAAAAACTTATATATAAAACTTTCGGTTCTTTGTTCTCTGTTTCTCTCTCATTCGCTCCTCCAAATCTCCACACCCAACCCCCTTCTTTTTGAGTTCTTTATTTTCCTAACAGAAAAATATTAAAAACACCTAAGAACCTCAAATAACTCAATGGGAGGAGAACAAGAGATGAACAAAAAATATCAAGTCCTAAAAAAAAAGCACAATCTACCTGAATTCAAAGAACTTGATAAAGAATTCTCTATTGGGAAACTAGAAGAAACAGATTATCCCCTAAGAACTATTACTAACAAGATAAGCGAGAGGTTAGAACACGTTACTAAGATACTGCTAGACATCATCCAACCAGACAGCAATCTTGCAAACATGTACGAGGCAGAAAACTTCTCTGATGAGGAAAAGAAGAAAATATTTGAGCTCCTTAAAAAAATATCGTATCATCAGAAGGAACTCTTAATAAATGATTTTGCTTATGACGAAGCAGACGCAGCAAAGCTGATTAAAAAATGTTTTGAAGAATGGAAAGAGTTAAAACAAGAATTCTTAGAGATACTTGAGAAGATAAAAGAATCCTGGAGGAAAGAAACAAAGTCAAGACTAGAACTAAGCTACTTCGGATAAAAGGTGATTGCGGTGGATACAAGACCGAATAATAAGCATTATCTTAACACAGCTAGTGCAAATAACTTAGTACTTATGGGGCCTGCTGGTTCTGGAAAAGGAACACAAGCCAAGCTTTTATCAGAGAAATACACCATCCCTCACATATCCGCTGGAGTGATTTTCAGAGAAATAAGAAAAGAAGATACAGACCTAGGACGGAAAGTAAGAGAACTAATTGATAGAGGCAACCTGGTTCCTGATAATATAACCAATGAGATTATTCTCAGGAGAATAAACGAACCAGACTGTGAGAAAGGCTTTATCCTAGACGGTTATCCTAGGAATACCAGCCAAGCAGAATTCCTTGAGAACCATAAGACTATTAAGAAATGCATTCTCATAGAGGTTAGTGATAAGGAATGTGTTAGAAGAATCTCTGCTAGGAGGATTTGCTCAGAGTGCAGAGCTGATTATAACATAATATACCTTAAGCCAAAACAAGAAGGAGTGTGCGATGTTTGTGGCGGTAAACTTATTATGAGAGATGATGATAAACCAGAAGCAATTATGAAGAGACTAAGGATATACCACGAAATAACAGAACCTTTAATAGGTTTCTATGAGAAGAAGGGAATCCTACTAAGGATTAATGGAGAGCAACCAATCCAAAAAGTGTTTGAGGATATTGTAAGAGGATTAGAGAGTGGTAGACCTATATTATAAAGGGCTTATCATCCTGAGCTTCTTAACAATGCCAGGCAGCACTTTCAACACATAATCTATTTCTTCCTCAGTTGTGAACCTGCTCAGGCTCAGCCTTAGGCTCCCATTAGCATCTATCTTACTAAGACCGATTGCCTGTAATACATGGCTTGGTTCCAGACTATGAGTACTGCATGCCGAGCCTGTTGATGAACACACTCCTTTCAAGTCAAGGTAGCCTCCTATTGCTTCGCCTTCTATCTTCTTAAAAGCAAAGTTAGCATTATTACATAGTCTCTTATCACCTGTTGGTCCGTTAAGCCTGACTCCTGGTATGCTTAGCACGCCTTCTATGAGCTTATCTCTTAGTCTTGTCATATGCTTAATATGCTTCTTATTCATTCCTAGCTTCACTGCTTCTGCGAATCCTACTATCCCATGGATGTTCTCTGTTCCTGACCTAAGATTACGCTCATGACCCCCGCCGTGCTGCCACGCAGATATGTTTGTGCCTTTCCTTATGTACAAAGCTCCGATCCCTTTTGGGCCGTGAATCTTATGCGCATTAAGGGTTACTAGGTCTAAGTGCATTTTATTCACATTCAGCTCTGTTTTTGTATAGCTCTGACACGCATCGGTGTGGAAATAAACATTATGCTCCCCGCATACTCCTCCTAATGCTTTCAAGTCCTGGATTGTTCCTATCTCATTATTACCTTGGATTATTGATACGAGAATCGTGTTGTCCTTGATTGCTTTTTCAAGGTCTTGTGGGCTTACGAATCCTTCCTTGTCCACGTCCAGGTATGTTACTTTGAAGCCTTGGGTTTCAAGCCACTTACACGTCTGGAGCACACACTCGTGCTCAATCTTAGTGGTTATTATATGGTTTCCTCGGTGTTTGTTGTTAAAAGCTATTGCTTTGAGAGCAAAGTTATTTGACTCGGTTCCTCCTGAAGTGAAGATTATCTCCTGTGGCTTTGCACCAATTGATTTTGCTATTATCCGCCTTGATCTTTCCAATGCTTCTCTTGCTTCTCTTCCTTTGGTGTGGGTTGAAGAGGCATTGCCGTACTTCTCTGTGAAGTAAGGTAGCATTGCTTTCAATACTTTTGGATCAAGTTTTGTTGTAGCTGCGTTATCAAGATATATCATTCTCATTTATTGCACCTCGTATTACAGTGTTTTTCTACATGCTTCTCAACCATTCTAAGCATGGGTATAACTGTTTCTTTATTTAATGAGTAAATCCTCTGCTTGCCTTTTTGTTTAACTCCTAGGATACTACACCTCGCAAGTTTTGCAAGGTTATGAGAGACTTTGCTCTGCTCCTCGCCTATTTTCCTTGCAAGCTCATTCACACTCATAGGCTTGTCTTTAAGACTCATTATTATTCTGAACTTGGTCTTATTAGCAAAGTTCTTAAAAAAATCCTCGTATGAACGGCACTTCATATGAACAATAATTCATGATATGTTTATAAATGTTGTGGTTCTTAAGGTAAAAAACCCCTTCTTCCATATTTGTCTTTCATCTTTAAGAGTCTTAATTACCATGAAAAATTTCTCTGTTACAATGTTCATAAATTAATATATACTAATAAACAGGTGATTTTAGAATAAGCTTTACAATTAAAAATATGTTTTTGTGAATTATTATTTTATTTTAGGCAGATGAATCTCTTCTTGATAGATAAAGCTGTATCTGAATTCTATTTTTGAGATCATGTTTTTTGTAAAATAGTTTTCAGTTAATAAAATATTATTACTAAATCCCCATCTGTGCTTTACTCTCGCCTGTTCTTTTTCAGAAAAGTTTGCCTTCGGCAGTTATTTTATATCAATTAAGAAAAAACTACGGCAACAAAAAATTTTCGGCGCCCTCGCGACTTTGAGTTTTTGGGCTTCGCCCAACGTTGCACTAAAACTCAATCCTCACTATCGTTAGGAGAAACTAACAGCGATTTAACGGTTTCGCTCGGTTGCACCTCGCTACACCCAAATCGGCTAACGCCGACTTCGTTAAATCGCATATGTTAGTTTCAATTTGAGAGCCCTTACAAGAAAGGGGTGCCCGCTTATTTGATTTACTATTTAACAATAGAAACATTTATAAAATTTAAACTATTACATTAACTATTGTAA
>DRSY01000114.1 GCA_011372335.1 Candidatus Woesearchaeota archaeon
GTACAAATCATATAATGAGGAGCAACGGTGATTACGATAAGAAAAGCATTACTATTGTTATTAATAACCCTACTGCCTGCGTTAGTGCTAGGAGCAACTCTTATAATAACGAACAAGCCATTAACAGAAGAAGATGCTGAGCTATATTATATCACTGGAAACGCTTTTTATAAGGAAGGTGATTATGAGAACGCTATTAAGTATTACGAGAAAGCAGCGAGGATTAACCATTTATACGAAGAAGCGCATAACAACCTGGCTTTTCTTTATAACAAGCTCGGCGAGTACAAGAGAGCAGCAGAGCACCTCGCAGAACTAGTAAGGATAAACCCTGCTAATCCCAGTTATCATTATGATTACGCAATAAACCTTGTTCTTAACATTAAGAAGACCAAGAGAGGAGAAATAGAAGAGATAGAAACAGCTATGAATGAGTTCCGAATAGCGGATAGTCTTGAACCAGGATTCATGTACGCAAAGGAGAACGCTGAGTTCTTGGAAACTATGAGAGAGGATTATTATGGTTAGATAGCATTACTCCCTCCAAGAACCACTTGCTTCCTATCATACTCCGAGCTGAGCTTCTCCTTTTCACTCCTCATCTCATGCAGAAACACATCCTTATTCATAATAATCAAGAACAATAGCAGGCAGGAAGAGTGGTAAGTTATTGATAACTAACCATAAGTTTTATAAACCTAACAAGTCCTTTTCTTTATAACAATGGGAGGGCTTGGTTTAAGAAAGAAGACAATAATCTTAATAAGTGCCGTGATAATCATAGTCGTAATCGCAGGGGCAGTCATAGGAACAAGCATTATTGTGAGGACAAATAATAAGGATTTTAAGAAAGACCCTGCTTTCTATAAAGCGCTTGGTAATTATTTTGCAGAGCAAGAAGACTACGACAAAGCAGTAATAGCTTATGAGTCCTGTCTCTTACTAAGCGAAGACACTGATGTAAGGAATAACCTAGCAGTGATTTATCATAAGCAAGGAATGTATTCTGAGGCAATAAGCCAGTTGAGGAGACTAATAATTAATCATCCGGATAACCCGTCTTACCACTACGACCTCGCTGTTAACCTCGTTGAGAAGTTCAGGAAGACTGATGATAAGAACATCGCGGACCTTGAAGAAGCCTTATCAGAGTACGAGAAAGCAGAAGAGCTAAGCCCTGGCTATGCTCATGCAGAACAGAACATCAAAGTCCTGAGAAGAATACTCGGCTTAGAAGCCTTAGAAAAAAACTGATCCTTAAAGAGAGTTCTCTTTTTTTTCTTCACTGCCTACCATTACTCCTTATTATCTTCCTTAGAATAGCCTGCTTGCCTTTCCAGTCCAAAGCTTCTCTTAATACCTGGCTGATATTATCAACAGGTATCACCTTTATCTTATCAAGCTTCTTCTTATCAACAACAATATCCTGGAGGTTGCTCTTAGGCACAATAACCTTTTTCATACCTGCATCAATCGCTGCTTCTACTTTTGAACTAACACCCCCCACGGGGAGCACAGCTCCGCGCACACTAAGACTGCCTGTCATAGCTATCTCCTGCTTCACAGGTATCTTCTTAAGAGCACTTATAATACTAGTAGCAACCCCTATACTAGCGCTGTCCCCTTCTACTCCTTCATACGTCTGCAAGAACTGCACGTAGATATCATACCTGCCTTTTATATCCTCCCCGAAATACCTCTTAATAATAGCACTCACATTAGTCACTGCTTCCTTTGCAATCTCCCCAAGCTTCCCAGTGGCTATTATTTTCCTCTCTTTACCTCCAGGAGTAACCTCTGCTTCTATTGGCAGGATTATACCAGAATAAGTACTCCCGCTACCAATCACTGCAAGACCATTAACTCTTCCTATCTTCTTACCCTGAGTAATAATGACCTCGTACTCCTTTTTCCTCTCAATATACTTATCAGCTATTTGTTCTTCAAGGCTGCGAGAAATAAGCTTTGCTCTGACAATATGCTTCTTCTCAACAAGCCTTGCTCCTTCTTCTACTGCTATGTCACCGGCTGCTCTTATTAAGCCGCCGAGCTCTCTGAACCTCAGACTCAGATGACCTTTCCTATTCGCACGCCTCCTAGCTTCCTCAATAATATAATTAACTGCTTCTCTTGTGAAGTGAGGTATCTTCTTATCCTTATTAACCTCTTGTGCAACAAAAACAGCGTACTTCCACCGGTTCTCCTTTGTATCAGGTATTGTCTCTTTCATATAAACCTCATAACCATAACCCCTTATCCTACTCCTAAGAGCAGGGTGCATGTGCTTAACTGTTTCCATATTACCAGCAGCAATAAGGATGAATTTGCACGGAACAGGCTCTGTTCTTACCATGGCACCCGCGCTTCGCTCACTCTGCCCAGTAATAGCGTATCTGCCTTCTTGCAACGCGGTGAGCAATTCCTGCTGAGTATGGGGTTGTAGCGTAGCGATTTCATCAATAAACAACACGCCCATATTAGCCTTGTGAATCATACCCGCTACTATACGCTCATGAGCTGGTGTTCCTAAGCCCCCTGACTGGAAAGGGTCGTGAAGAACATCTCCTAGGAGCGCGCCTGCATGAGCACCTGTAGCGTCAAGGAAAGGAGCTGTTTTCCTATTATAATTATCAACAATAAGTTTTGGCACAGTGTTCTTCTCACTCTTACCTAGCTTAGCTCCGAAGTTCATAAAGAAAATAAAAGCACCTAGGAAGACCATACCTCCTAGGAACATACCCATGAATATAATGGCTCCTACTGTTCGGCCGTAGAGATCCGAGTAATGACTAAAAGCCCACCACGGAGCAATAAGAGCAATAATAAGAAGGATGAACAAGAATATGTTCTGGTTCTTGAACATGCTCTTCTGCTGGAGCTTTGCCCTAGCAACAATCTCTCTTCCTTTACCAGCAGGAGCAGTCCTTATTAGAGGAGCGTTCTCATCATTGGGGTTGGGAAAAGAGAGCACATCAACTAGTTTCTCCTTTGGGAGGAGCTCTGCGAGTGCCATGCCTAGCATGCTCTTACCTGTCCCAGGCTCCCCAATTAACAAGACGTGTCGTCTCTGCTTACTAGCCTTCTTAATAACCTCCACTGCTTCGTCCTGCCCAATAACCTGGTCAATGATCTTCTTAGAAGTCTTAATCTCAGCTGTAGTCTTAAACTTGAATTCACCCACCATAATATACTCACCGCACTCACCTGAGAATAAGAGTAGGTTTATAAAGATTACCTTTAAGTATGATTATAATCTTAAGTATGATTATTCTGATTATTAAGACAGAGTAATAAGCATCTCTCTTCTGATGATATCAGGGTACCTTAAAATGAAGACCAACAAAGAACAAGGAGAAGCCAGATAAGAAGGAGGAGGCTTAAAAGGGAATCAAAGAGGGAATCTTTAAATAAGGTATGATATTCGCTTTTTATTCTATGAGACTAGCAGTACTATTCTCAGGAGGCAAGGACTCAACATATGCTCTTCACAAGGCTCTTAGAAGAGAAGAAGTGGCTTGCCTCATAACAATTATTTCTAAGAACAAGGAGAGTTACATGTTTCACACCCCAAACATTGACTTAACAGAACTCCAAGCCAAAGCTATTGGCTTGCCACTAATAAAAAAAGAAACTCGGGGTGAAAAAGAAGAAGAACTAAGAGATTTAAAAGAAGCAATAATAAGGGCAAAGGAGGAGTTCTCTGTGGAAGGAATCGTTACAGGAGCTGTGGAGTCAATATACCAAGCAACAAGGATTCAGAGGATTTGTGATGAGCTTGGCTTATGGTGCTTTAACCCTTTGTGGAAGAAGGACCAGGAGGAACTACTCAGAGAAACCCTTAGTCATGGTTTTAAAACAATTATTTCCGGAGTCTTTGCTTA
>DRSY01000137.1 GCA_011372335.1 Candidatus Woesearchaeota archaeon
AGGTTAGGTAATAGAGCACACGACTTTTAATCATGCTTTGGAAGTACAGAGAAGGTATCGTGTGGTCGCGAGTTCAAATCTCGTCCGGCCCATAAACCCAGCTGTGCTTATTCGACTCATACCACGATTATTTTAAGAGGGTAAAATAAAAATGTCAAGAAAACCACGATTGGTTCATGAGATAATCCCTGAGCATATCAAGCTCTCTGATAAGGAAGCTAAGGCTTTGCTGAAAAAATATAATATTACTATAAAGGAGATGCCTAAGATTCTTATCTCTGACCCTGCAATAGCGCATCTTAGTGTGAAGGAAGGCGATATTATTAAGATTGAGCGTAAGAGCAGAACCGCAGGGGAGGTCGTGTATTATAGAGGGGTTGTAAAGGAGTAATAAGAGGAGAAAAAAATAAGATTTGATGTGGCTGTGTGAGTTAATATGAGAAAATCTTATGTGTTACTAAAAAAATATTTTGAGGAGAACAGCATTGTAAAAGCGAATCTCGAGTCTTTTAATAACTTTATTGATAATGAGTTGCAAGTAATAATTGATGAGAACAAGGATATAGAGCCCACCATTATTCCTCCGAATATTGATGAGTTCAAGATACGCCTGGATAATGTATGGGTTACCAAGCCAGAGATTACAGAAGCTGATGGTTCTAAGAGAGTTATTTATCCTATTGAGGCACGGCTTAGGAAGCTCAGCTACTCTGCTCCGATGTTCCTCGAGGTAAGCTCTCATGTTAATGGTGTTCAGCGCGAGAGTTTCACAACCCAAGTTGCTAATATCCCTATCATGCTTAAATCAAAGTATTGTCATCTCTATGGTTTGAGCAGAGAGGAGCTTATCAAGCATAACGAGGACCCAGAAGACCTTGGCGGATACTTCATTATTAACGGCACAGAGAAAGCAATTGTTAACATAGAAGACCTTGCTTCTAATAAGTTTATGATTGATAAGGAAGCAACAGGTGTTAGTGAGTACGTTGGTAAGCTTTTCTCAGAGAAAGGCTCTTATAAGATTCCGCACCGGTTCGAGAAGCTAAAAGACGGTTTGTTCTATCTTACTTTCACAAGGGTTAAGAGGGTGCCTGTTGTTGCGGTTATTAAAGCCTTGGGACTGGTGAGAGATGAGGAGATTATGCGCTTTATTGGATTAGAGGAGGACGCAGAAGTCCTTATTAACCTCTACGAATTCGTTGATATTAAGAGCGCTGAGGACGCGGTAGATTACCTTGCTAAGAGGATAGGCATTACTCAGGCAAGAGAGATAAGGATTCAGAGGATGCAGGAAATCCTTGACAAATACTTATTACCTCACATAGGAACATCTCGTGATGATAGGCTTTGGAAGGCTTATAATCTCTGCAAGATGCTTAAGAAGATGATTCTTACCATAAAAGAAGAGAAAGAGGATGATAAGGATCATTACATGAATAAGCGTTTAAAAATGAGCGGTGACTTATTAGCAGACTTATTAAGGGTTAATCTCAAGGTTTTAATAGGAGACTTGTTGTATAATTTCCAGAGGATTGTTAAGCGAGGCAAGTTCCCGAGTATTAAGGTAATAATACGTGAAAAACTCTTAACCCAGAGGATTTATTCAAGCATGGCTACTGGTAACTGGGTTGGTGGTAGGAAAGGGGTTAGTCAGAGGATTGAGAGGCTTAACTTCTTGCAGACACTCTCACATTTACAAAGAGTTGTAAGCCCGTTATCAGCTTCGCAAGAGAACTTTGAGGCAAGGAGTCTGCACAGCACGCATATGGGAAGGCTTTGCACTAGTGAGACGCCTGAAGGAACCAACATCGGGCTTAGAAAGAACCTGGCTTTAATGGCTAGTGTTTCCCAGGCCGTACCAGAAGAAGAGATTCTTCCCTTGCTGGAAAAAGCAGGTTTAGAAGTTGAGAAAACAGCAGGTAAGAAAAAGAATAAGTAAAGAATAAATTGGATAAAGGAATTAAGGAGGAAAAATGAGCGAGGTATTCCTAAATAGTAAATATGTAGGAAAAGTCGGTGATGGCAAGGAATTTGTTAATCAGCTTGTTAGTCAGAGGCGGAATAATAAGCTTCCTTTCAGTGTTAACCTGTTTTATGATGATAAAACAGACTATGTGTTCATTGAGACCAGTAATGGGCGGTGTATAAGACCACTCGTTGTTGTTAAAGATGGGAAGTCAGCTCTTACAGACGCACATATTGAGCGCCTCGAAAAGAACGAGATTAAATGGTCAGACCTTATAAAAGAAGGAGTTATTGAGTACCTTGACGCCTTAGAAGAAGAGAACGCAATAGTATCTTTGAAGGAGAGTAACCTCACACCAGAAGACACACATCTGGACATAAGCCCTATTGATATATTTGGCTTAACCGCGAGTATTGTCCCGTTCGGGAATTATAATCAGGGTGTTAGGCTTACTCAGGGCGCAAAGAACCAGAAGCAAGCAGTAGGCTTCTATGCTGCTAATTTCTTTGCAAGAACAGACATGGATGTTAACCTCCTTCATTACCCTCAAAAACCTGTTGTTACCACTATCACCCATGATGTTCTTGAGCTTGACAAGCATCCATGTGGCCAGAACATAGTAGTAGCTGTGATGTCTTATAAGGGTTATAACATGGAGGATGCTATTGTTGTTAATCAGGGAAGCATTGATAGGGGTTTTGGCAGGAGCACTTATTATAGGCCTGTAATAACAGAGGAGCTCAGATACTCCGGGGGGCTTACTGATGAGATAAGCATCCCTGACAAGGATGTTAAGGGTTACAGAACAGAACATGATTACAGGTTCTTAGAAGAAGACGGCATAATTTATCCTGAAGCCGTGGTCTCAGAAGGAGATGTGATTATTGGCAAGACTAGTCCTCCGAGGTTCCTTAGCAGCCTTGAGGAGTACAACCTAGCCACGACTTCCAGAAGGGAGTCAAGCAATGCTCTTAAACACGGGGAAAAAGGAATCGTTGATTTTGTAATGCTTACTGAGAGCGAGGAAGGAAACAAGCTTGTCCAAGTCAGGCTTAGGGACTCTAGAATACCTGAGATAGGGGATAAGTTCACGTCCAGGCATGGTCAGAAAGGAGTTATTAGTCTCATAGTCCCAGAAGCAGACGTTCCTTTCACAGCAAGCGGTATAAAACCAGATATTATATTCAGTCCTCACGGTGTTCCTAGCAGGATGACTGTAAGCCATTTAATAGAATTACTAGCAGGAAAAACAGGAGCTCTTAGCGGTAGATACGTTGATGGGACTACTTTTGAAGGCGAGAAAGAAGCGGATCTCAGACTTGAACTTCTTAAGATGGGTTTCAGGGAGAACGGCACAGAAACCATGTATAATGGTATTACAGGGGAGCAGTACAAGGTAAAGATATTCATTGGGAACATGTACTACTTGAAGCTTAAGCACATGGTTGCTAATAAGATTCATAGCAGGGCTCGGGGTCCTATACAGCTACTCACCAGGCAGCCAACTGAGGGAAGAGCAAAAGAAGGAGGTCTCAGGCTTGGTGAAATGGAGAAAGATACTTTTGTGGCTCACGGTGCTAGCCTCTTGCTTAAGGAGAGGTTTGATAGTGACAAGACTGAGGTGCCTGTGTGTGAGAGTTGCGGCTTAATAGCGATTTATGATGCTCGTAAGAATGCTTACTACTGCCCTGTGTGCGGAGAGAACGTTGAGATAAGCAATATTGAGATGAGTTATGCTTTCAAGCTAATACTTGATGAGTTTAAAAGCCTGATACTTTATCCAAAGCTAAGATTGAAGAGCAAGTATTGATAAAACCCAATTTTTTGAGATAAAAAAGATTTTGAGAATGAAAAAAAAGTTTTTTTGAGGAGAAGCGCAGAAGAAGAAAAGCGTGGGGGTAGAGAATG
>DRSY01000074.1 GCA_011372335.1 Candidatus Woesearchaeota archaeon
GTAGCAGAGAAACCAGAGGAGCCTCTTTCTTCAGAAAAAAAAGAAGAAGAGCCTAAGGAAAAATAAGGTTTTAATAAAAAGTTTTTAATATTATTCTTTTTTCTCTTGTTTTCTTATGAGGTTATTCATCGCTATAGATTTGCCTGAAGAAATCAAGCAGATCCTCGAGGAAGTAAAAGCTCCTCTTAAAGATATTAAAGGCGTAAAGCCTGTTAAGAAGGACAATATTCATCTTACTCTTAAATTTCTTGGAGAAGTGGATGAGAACAAGCTAAGCCAGATAATCTCTGCTCTAAGAAAAGTATCCTTTAAGCCTTTCTCAGTATATCTGGACAAGCTTGGCTTCTTCCCAAATGAGAAAAGGATTCGTGTACTCTGGGTGGATGCAAAGCCTGAAAAACCTTTAAAAGAATTAAAACAACAGATTGACAAAGTATTACCCTCTTTTAAGGACGATCATCCTTTTAAAAGCCATATAACCTTTGCAAGAATTAAGTACATCCCTTCCTGGAATGACAAGAAAAAGATTCTTGAACTCATTACGAATAAACAACTAGGTAAGAAAGAATTCCTTGTTGATACTTTTAAGCTGTACAAAAGCATCCTGACACCAAAAGGACCCATCTATGGTGTTCTCAACGAATTCCAAGGGTCTAATGCAGATGATAAAGAGTGTTGATTAAGAAGGGAATAACGATTGACTAATAATCTTTTCAATAAGTTTCACCAGACTTCCTCGATAAGAGATAGAGAAAACTTTATAAATCAATCATTCATCCTCTCCTCTAAAGCCCTGCTAAGAGCAAGGCCTCAGATTAGTTGATGTAAGGATATAACAAGAGTTATGCCTGAAGGGGCTCTTGGCAAACTGCTTTTGGGCGATAAAATAAAAGCAGTAATAGGATTCTCTGTTACTGTTTGACTAGGTGATACTTATGGCTGAGGAAGAACAATTACTCATACCCAACGATGAGTACCTTAAGTCAGGGATACATATAGGAACTAAATTTAAGACTAAGTACATGGAGAACTTTATATATAAGACAAGACCGGATGGTCTCAGCGTGCTTAATCTTCAACAAATAGATGCTAGGATACGCGTGCTGATTAACTTCTTATCCAGATACGCGCCCGAAGAGATCATGGTTGTTGCAAGAAGAGAGAATGGGTGGAAGCCAGCACAACTCTTTGGCGAACTCACAGGTATAAGGGTTTATACTGGGAGGTACCTCCCAGGCATACTCACAAACACTCAGCTTAAGAGGTTCACAGAAACCAAGGTCTTACTTGTAACTGATCCTTGGCCTGACAGGAACGCTATTGATGACGCTTTTAAGATGGGAGTTCCAATAGTTGCTTTATGTGATACTAATAATCAGGCGAATAACATTGACTTGATTGTGCCTTGTAATAATAAAGGAAAGAAGAGTCTTGGCTTAATTTTCTGGTTACTCACAAGGGCTATATGGAAGCAAGGGGTATGATTAATAAAGGAGGATTCACCTATAGCGTGGATGACTTCTCAGCTGAGTAATCAGCAGTCACGTCTTTGTCAAACATTTTGTTATCTTCTTTCTTTTTATATGATTTTAATAGACTCATAATTAACTTTCGTGAAGTCCCTTGTTGTTTTTTTTATAATAATCCCCTTTTTATTTTTTAAACCTCTTTTATACCTTCATCAATAATTCTGAAAGTTATGCTTTTACCTTCTTCAATACTGCGGTGTTTCCTAATAATTGCTATTCTATCAGAGCCTTTTTTCTTTAATTCTATTAAGCACTTACTCATATTCCTGATAATTGTACCTCCGACTACTTTCACCTGGTCCTTGTTTTCAAGGTCAGCGTATACTTGTGCTGTTAGGATTACAGGGATCTTTTTTTTCCTCGCAATTTCTAATAAGGTTCTAAGTTGAAGTACCAAATCATTATTTAGTCTCCTATTATCTTCTTCGCCCATCTCAGCTCTGTAAAGCATGGTTATGGAATTAACAAATATTATGCCTATGTCCTGTTTGAGCAGAGTTCTTAATTTAAGAATGGCTTTTTTCTGCTCTTTAAAAGTGGTGGGTTTTAAGAATATAATCTTTTCAAGGGCTTTTTTATAATCAGGGCATATCTGTTTGAACCTTGTTAATGAAAAACTAGCCTCAGTATCAATATATATTACTTTCTGACCCTTAACACTATTAGCGATACATAATAAGCAGAGATTGGTTTTGCCACTAGCTGCTGGTCCATAAATGGTTGTGATGACTCCTTTCTCATACCCGCCTTCTAAGAGCCAATCCATAACTGCTGTGCCTGTGCTGACCTTAGTCTCCATGCATCCTAAGAATAAGCCTGCGTATATATTCTTTACTGTTTATCCACGCCCATACACGTATCATACATTGTTCTTAGGCCCTGCTTGAGGGTTTTCGGGTCTGCTATTTTTGAGTGTATAAACGGTTTGATAATCCATTTTTCTGCGAGCCTGGGGTTGAGGAAGATAAAAACAAGGTTCTGTTTGGTTTTGAACAAGTCCCAGTTATCAACAAGAACTTTGAAGTTATGCTCGTTGCATAAGCATACAAAGAATACTAATTCATCATCTTTTACTGATTTTATTTGGTTAAGCTCAAGGTTTTCCTTGCAATAAAAAGTGGCTTTTCTTCCTTCCTTGTATTCGCAGAAGACCCTATCTTCTTCCTCTTTATAACTAACTAAGTCTTTTTTCATAATGTCTTTTTGCTTTATGTGATGGATGACCCACTTAGTTAACTCCATTCTTACTTCCTCTTTAAAGTAAGGAAAAGAGCGTATGGTAGTATGAAACATATGAAATAAGTAGCTCCTATTAGGGTTGGGTTATGGAAGTTATTCAAGCCAAGGCTGTGGCTAAGCAGATTAATCCTATTAACAACTATGAATAAGTTGAAAATAGCTATTATTGGGATTAATAGGCTTATTAATAAGTGGTGGTGATGCTCAAGCCATTCCAAGTCTTTTACTATTAGGATTATTAATGCGCCCAGCAGGAAAGCAAACACTCCTGTAAGCACATAACCCCACGCCGTGCTATTAATAAGTAGTACAGGGATTAGTATGAGTGAAATAAGCAGGGTTCCTATGATGCCTATTATTAAAGTGAACCAGTAAAGACATGTTTCAAGCTTCTTTACATGGGGGTGCTTCTTCTTTTCTGCTTTTCTTATAACCTTCTCCGCATGTTTAACCTCTTCCTCACTCCACCCTTTTAAATAAAGATTTTTTCTCATAGCTTTAACCTAGTTCTACAGTGTATTTAAATATTATTATTTATTTAGTTAAAATATTAGTCTGTGCTTTTGCTGTTTTCAAAAGATTTATATAACTAAAAAAGTTCTTTTTAGTAGTGATACTAATGATGATGTTAAGAACAAAGTTTTATCACCATACCGACTTAGTCATTCTTGTTGGACTTATAGCTGTTTTCTGTATGATAATAATGTTTTTAAAAGCTGTGTCTGTGTGAGCGGTATTTTAAAGAGTAGCAGAATCCTTTCTCTTTAATCTTCTCCATACGATTCGCTGCTTGCTTCTTTTATTTTTCCTATATTCTCATGATTTTCGTGGTTATTACCGTTTGCTTCAATCTTTGCAATACTAACAACTTTGTCTCCTTCTCCTAGCTTCATAATTCTTACTCCTTGCGTGTTTCTGCCAATAATATTGATATTCCTCACAGGGATTCTGATAAGAATGCCTTTCTTAGAAATAACCATTATCTCATCATCATCCTTAACACTAATTATACCCATAACTTTGCCATTCCGAGGGCTGCATATAATGTTCCGCACCCCTTTTCCTCCTCTGCTTATAAGCCTGTACTCCTCTA
>DRSY01000085.1 GCA_011372335.1 Candidatus Woesearchaeota archaeon
GTAATAGGCACAGCCATAGGGAATTTTATGAGAAGCGAGTTGGCAAGAGCAGCACAGCTCGTCGGCTTTGAGAAGGTAGCGCATTACTTCCAAGTTATTAGTCTCGGCCTGCTCAGGTATTCGATTCACGGAATACCTGAAATATTAGCTTATTTCATAGGCGGCCTTGCGGGCGGAATCATAGGGGTTGCTGTTATAAAACACGATTTTGGCACAACCAAGTTTGAGCATGTCTTATTAGACTCCGCGGATTTATTACTGTTGAGCTTTGCTATCTTATTCATAGCTGCCCTCTTAGAAGTCTTTGTTACACCAGCAATATTCTAGAACCGGATTAACTAATCCTTGTTTCTTAATTATTTTATCACGCGTTGTAAAGCCTTATTCAAGAACTTTTAACTTGCCTGCTTTCACCTCAAATATTTCTCCTTCCTCAATAAGCTTATTAATAAGTTCTTCTGCATTAGGAGCGCCGCTTCTCTTCTTTACTTCTTCAATATCCGCGCCTTCACCAGCATCAAGGTCCTTTATAAACTCAATAATCTTTTGAAAGTGATTAATTGGTTGCTTCTCCTCCTTAACTAGGATGCGCGCCTCCTTTTTTCTTAACCCCGTCTTTTTTCTTAAGAGCTTAAGCTGAAGCTGCCTATAAGCACCCCATTTATGGTCCATCTTCTTTATAATCTCTGGAAGAACATATTTCTCCTCGTTATACACCCGCGGCCTCCCAATAACCATTATTAAGTCGCCTATGTTCAAATCGTGAAAAGCATTGTTCTCAAAACTCCTTAATAGTATGCGCCCGCTACTATCATCAATAACCACGTTTCCAGAGGCATCTTTACTTACCACTACACCCATAAGACTCACCCTTGAAACATCTCCTATCTCTGTTGAGAAATAACTCGGATTCCAGCCTTCTGTTCTTATAAAACTCCCTCTAAGCAAGTCATTAATCATACAAATAACCGCGGTTTCTCTCTTAATCTGAGCCATAAAAAAACCTTCCTATTTCATCTTTCTTAGCGCTTTTTTTTTAATGTTAAAAATCAAATCTTGGATATTACTCCGTGCCGCGGACTAAATATGTCCCCTGTGCGTTTGAGCTTCTCAATAATTTCATCTGTTTTATCCTTATTAACCCCCCTTAGTTCTGCCTCTCTTTCAACATCCTCTATAGGGATTGTTTTTCCTAAGACTTTTTCAAGTTCATTAATAACCTCTCTTACTATTGCGATATCGCTCCTCTCAGCAGCACTTATCCCCGTAGCAAGCCTATCAATATCAATCCGTCCTGTTTCAGGGTCAAGGCCTATCTGGGACAAGCAGTAATGCACAAGTTGAATCGCTTTCCTAGCGTCTTTTTTTAAGACCTTGTCACGCAACTCCGCCCTTGCGCTTGCCTCGCTAAGCCTTATAAGCGCTTCTAGTTGCCTAGGACTAATAGAGATAGTCCTTATTGCTTCTTCTTTATCACCCAGATTACGCATATTAACAAAAAAATCTTTTATCTCTTTAAGCGCAGCGTCTGTTAGCTTGGGGAACACGTTTCTCCTTGCATAAGACACGTACTTCTTTATCATTTCAGAATCAATCTCTGTCTTCATTTTTTCAGCACGCTGATGTAGTTGGAGTATAAAGCTGGCTAGCTTGCTGTCTCTCTCCTTATCAGGCAAGTCCCGTATAGGGAATATGAGGTCAAACCGGTTAAGTAAGGTTGTGGGGAGTTCTATTTGTTTTGCAATAAGTTCATAAGGGTCAAACCTGCCGAACTTTGGGTTGGCTGCTGCGAGCACAGTGGTTTCTGCTCTCAGCGTTGCTTGTATGTTCGCTTTGCTAATAGTTATTGTTTGTTGCTCTAACCCTTCGTGCATAGCGCTCTGATCTTCCACGCTCATTTTATCAAGCTCATCAATACAGCAGATTCCTTTGTTAGTTAGTACCAGGGCTCCTGCTTCAAGAGCCCACCCTCTTAGGAATTCATCCTTAACCACTGTTGCTGTCAGACCTGCTCCTGTTGCTCCTTTCCCACTAACATACCTGCTTTTCGGTGCTACAACGCTTATCCTCTTTAAGAGCTGGGATTTCCCGCTACCAGGGTCCCCCACGAGGAGGATGTGGATGTCTCCTCTTGTAACATCTCCTTTGTCTCTTCTCTTAGGCACGCCTCCGAAGAGTTGTAGAAGAAGAGCTTCCTTTACTTGTTCATGACTGTAAATACTTGGTGCTAATGAGTCTCTGAGCTTCTCAAAGATCCTCTTATCCTTAGCTAATTCCTTAATCTGTTTTTCTTCCTCTTCACTAATCTCAACGTCATAGAAGTCTTCCTGGATTGGCTCTATATTATTAACATCTAGGAATAGGTCAAACCGTGTTGTTCTGACCCCGCCTATCTCAATAGGGACTTCCTTTATAATTCCGGACGCGGTTATCTTGCTCCCAGGATTTGTTTTTTTGTCACTTAGAGGACTAACCAGATCGCTCTTTAAGAAAATGTTTAGCCTCTTAGGTTGTTCTCCCCCTGACAAATCTTCTGGTGCTTCCTCTAATACAATCTTCTGGGCGTCCACAAGCTCTTTTGAGATTAATCTGAATTTTCCTCTTCTCCCACAGCTACACCTGCTTGGCTCTTTGAATTTTGTGTCTAACTGGAGCACGGTGATGATATTACCGCAACTCGGACACTCAAAACGCGCGCTGGTGACTTGGGGTCTAACATCGCTCTTCTGCCTTACAAGCCCTACTATTTCGATTAGTTTTCCAAGATGTTTGCTTCTTATATCTCTTATTCTTACCTTTTGTGATTCAGGGAGGTTAAAGAAGCGCATCTTAAAATTCTTTATATCCCCTTCAATATCAAAGTTGTCAATAGCGAGCTCAGCTGCTTTTATAGTATCATCTGGTTTTTCGAGTAGAAGCTCTGCTAGTTCAGGATTGAATTTTGATAAAGCATTAAAGTCTACTTTAAGAAACTTAAATCCTTTGCTAACCTGTTTTACTAATTCCTTAGGATACTCTGTTTCAATAAACTTATAAAACAGGTTTATTTGTTCTGAAACATCCACTTTTAACCCCCTTTAATTATATCAAAAACAAAAGTATAAAAAAAATAAAAAAATAAAAATCCATAAAAAAACTAAAAACACACAAGGCGGAATAAAAAAATTAATAAAAAACCACAACTTTTTTTTATTCTTGTTCTTACTTAACTGCTTTTAATGTTTCAACTAATTTGTCAAGAGCAGCGTGGACTTCTTCTTCTGACTTTGTTCCAGTGCACACCACTTTTCCATTGCTGAATAACAAGAATGTTGCTTTTGCTTCCATTAGTTTATACACAAGTCCTGGGAACTGCTCAGGCTCGTATTCTGTGTTATCCAGTTTCATTGCAAGAACATTAAGGTTCAGGTCCATCCCTATGTTGCCGCTCGCAACAATATTCTGAATATTAATCTTAGGAGTAATAGTGATCTTAATACCTATCTTTTTCAGACTCTCTATTATTCTGTCAATGCTTTCTTGAACCTTCTCCATACTCCTAGCTCCTGTGCACACCACTTTTCCTGAACTAAAGATAAGCGCGGATGTTTTCGGGTCTTTTATTCGGATAACGAGTCCTGGGAACTGCTCAGGATTATATTCTGTGTTACTAAGAGTGGCTGCCATTTTCTCAAGGGGGATGTCGTGCTCTAAACTTGTTGAGACTACGATATTAACAACCCTAATATCCCTTGTACCGGCTTCTGCATACTTTTCAGCACCCTTCTTTGTAGGTGCTCTAACTGTCTTTTTTTTCTCTTTCTTAACAGCTTTCTTTTTAGGTTTCGGAGATGTTCTTTTTGATGGTTTCCTAAC
>DRSY01000171.1 GCA_011372335.1 Candidatus Woesearchaeota archaeon
AAAGGAATCTTTTGTTATACTTCATCGCTTAACTTGGTTGCTTAGATCATCTTTATTTATCATTAATTCTTTTGATTCCCATTTTTTTTGTTATGGTAAAATATTTAAAACCAAGAGAATAAACAAAGTATGAAAATGCTTGATATAAACCTTGTAAGGAACAACCCTGAAGTTGTAAGGCAGAATCTTGAGAAGAGAAAGGATGCTGAGAAGCTTAAATGGTTGGACGACCTTATAAAGAAGGATGCTGAGTGGAGGAAACTTAAGAAAAAAATTGATGATTTAAGACATGAACGTAACAGGCTTAGTGAGGAGATAAACAAGGCAAAGAAAGCAGGTAAGGACGTCGCGTTGCTGGTTAAAAAAGCAAAATCTATTCCTAACCAGATAAGAAGAGCAGAGGAGAAACAAGAAGAGCTATTGGGGAGGATAAGATATTACTTAATGCAGCTTCCAAACATAATGCATGAGTCTGTGCCTTACGGGGAGAGCGACGAGGATAATGTTGAGGTAAGGAAGTGGGGTGAGCCAAAAAAAGTTGATTTTGAACTAAAATCTCATGCAGAGATCGCAGAAGAACTTGGCTTAACTGATTTTAAGAGGAGCACTAAGATATCAGGAGCAGGATTCTACTTTTTGAAGAACGAACTCGCAATGCTGAACCAGGCACTAATAAGATTCGCAATTGACCGCCTTGTAAAGAAGGGCTACACTTATATTGAGCCTCCCCTGATGATGAGGAAAAAGCCTTACTCAGGCATGGTCTCTCTTGAAGACTTTGAAGATGTGATGTACAAGGTGGAAGGAGAAGACCTCTACATGGTAGCTACAGCAGAGCACCCAATCGGGGCTATGTACATGGATGAGACGCTCGCCGAGGAGGAGCTCCCATTAAGATACGTTGGTTATAGTATTAATTTCAGAAAAGAAGTAGGGACTCACAGCGTTGATGAGAAAGGCTTGTTCAGGACTCATCAGTTCAATAAGGTAGAGCAGTTCGTATTTTGCAAGCCAGAGGATAGCTGGGAGCTTCATGAAGAACTACAAAGGAATGCTGAGGAGATACACACTCTCCTAGAAATACCGTGGAGGACTGTTAATGTATGCACAGGAGACCTCGGCATAGTGGCTGCTAAGAAATACGACCTCGAAGCATGGATGCCGAGACAGAATAAGTATAGAGAACTGGGTTCTTGTAGTAATTGCACTGACTACCAGGCGAGAAGGCTTAATCTTAAATGCATAGATAAACATGGTAAGAGAAGATTCCTACACACCCTGAATGGTACGGCCGTAGCAACTTCAAGAGCACTAGTAGCAATACTCGAGAATTACCAGAACAAGGATGGTAGCATAACAATACCTCGTGTATTGGTACCTTATATGAACGGTGTAAAAGTGATTAGGAGAAAGAAGCACTGAGTTAATACTTCCTCTTTTTTTTAATCTTACTAAGAGCTTCTCTTAATCCTTTCTCCTCCACAAACTCTTCGTGTACCGGGTGGTCTGAGTCTAAATCAACATCAAGGTCTTTGAACAACTCCTTCTTCCTCTTTTTTTTCAAAGGATTAAAGCCGCGCATGCTAAGGAGTAAAGTTCTACTCGTATAAATTATTTTTCCAAAAAATATTAAAAACCAAGTTACAAATAAGAGTAGCATGACAACAATACCCGGCTGGGTTTATGTAATCTTAGGCGTAATAATGGTATTAGCCTCTAATCTCATAAAAGAAGGTGACGGGTCTAAGCCCCTTATAATATTCTTCTGGGTAGGAATCCTTTTCATACTTATAGGTATTGGTAAGTACGTGTTCAAGGCTGTTTTTAAGAGAGACAAACAGAAAACAAAACCCGCACTCCACAAAAAACCTGTCCGCCCAGCACAGCACACTGCGCATCGGACAACACACCCATATCAATACCCACAAACCCAACCACAGACATCAACACATCATAAACTAACTCAGCTACATGGCAAGCACGAGGTTCATAGAGCTCAGCAGCCACCACACCCCACTCTAATAATCATAAGTTGTCCTAGGTGTGGAACAAGGCATTATAGTTATGCTAATTATTGTATGCGGTGTGGCGCAAAGATTAAGTAGAAATTTTAATAAGAATCCAATGGGTAATTTAAATAAACATAATATAAAAATAATAAAATCAAAAAATAAATAATAATAATGAGGGTGTTAAAAAAACAAAAATAATAAAATATTAAAAACCAAAGCTGTTTTCCCAAAGCTTAACCAAAAGTTTTAGGAGAAGGAGAAGAAGATGGACGCCCTGGAGTGTATAAGCACGAGGAGGAGTATTAGGAGATTTCTTAATGTTCCTGTGGATTTTGAGACTATTATGACTATTGTAGAAGCAGGGTCGCTTGCTCCTAGCAGTGGTAATGTCCAGGACTGGAAGTTTATAGTAGTGGATAATAAGGATTTAATGAAAAAGATTTCTGAGCATAGCCTTGGCCAGGAGTGTGTTCATAACGCCGCATTCTTAATCGTTGTATGCTCTGACCCTGAACAAACCGAGATACACTACGGCTTGAGAGGGCAAAGGCTTTATACCGTCCAGAACTGTGCAGCAGCCGCTGAGAACATGCTATTAGCAGCTCATGCTCTTGGGCTTGGAGGAGTATGGGTTGGTGCTTTTGATGAAGAAAAAATAAGGGAATTACTAGATATTCCTAAAAAAGCAAGACCTCAAGCAATCCTTGCCTTTGGGTATCCTGATGAAGTGCCGGATTATAAGAGGGTGAAGGATCTTAGAACAATTACTTACTTTAATAGTTACGGAGCAAGTATTAAGAAGATTCATCGCGTACTAAGAGACTACTCTGTTGACTGGGAGGCTAGGATTAGGCAAGCACACACAACTATTGGTAGGCTTAGAGAGAACGCTCAGAAAGCCACACAGAAAGCCGGGAAGAAGATGGGTGAGAAAGGAGGTTCTTTGTTCCAGAAGTACAAGGAAGTGTTTAATAAGGGACGGGGTCTAAGAAGAAAAAAACACAGAAATTAATAACTATTTCTGAGTAGTTAAAACCGTAAGTTTTTTAAATGTTAATTGATAAACCCCTTCTAATGAGAAAGAAAATAATTGCAACATCATGGCACCCCGGAGGAACAAACGCCATTCTCCCAGTAATTAAAAGACTAAAAGAAAACAGAGACATAGAAGTTATTACAATCGCCTACCAATACTCAGAAAACATCCTAAGAAAAGGAGGAGTTGATTACAAGACAATCAAAGATTACGGATTAAGCGATGTATCCGTATCATCAATGGAAAAAATACTACAACAAGAATCACCACACCTCATTCTCACAGGCACCAGCAGTCAAGACGAGAACAACAAAGATGTTATTGAACAAACAATAATCTTAGCTGCAAAGAAAAAAGGTATAAAATCATTAGCAGTCCTCGACTTCTGGGGTAGTTATTCATTAAGATTTAATGATATTTACACAGGTGAAAAATTCAAGTTCCTGCCAGACAAAATTGCGATAATGGACAAATACGCGGAGAAAGACATGCTAGAAGAAGGCTTTGACAAAAACAGATTAGTTATTACAGGAAACCCGCATTTTGACAGCCTAGAAAGCAAAGCAAGAAATTTCACAGCTGAACAAAGAAAAGAAATACGTAAAGAAATAGGTATGAAAAACAGCTTAGACACAGGAATACTAGTCTTCTATGCAGCTAATGCCTGGAAAAAAGGCAGAGAAGAAATGGGTTACTGGGACTTAGACAATATCCGCTTAATAAACGAAGTATTATACGA
>DRSY01000118.1 GCA_011372335.1 Candidatus Woesearchaeota archaeon
CAGGGATTTGTTTAAACATAAGAAACGGGTTAGGTTAAAAGATGTTGAGTTATTAAAGGCAGGGAGGCATTTCAGGCTTGGTAATAATAAGATAATTGTAGGGAGGAACAAAGAGGAGAATGAAAAATTAATGAGGTTAAAGAACAAAACAGATTATGTGTTTGAAGTCCCTAATACCGGGAGTCCTACAACAATTCTTCAAGGCAGAAAAACAAGTAGAGCAGTAAGACTTGCTGCTAGGCTAACAGCTACTTATTCTGATGCCAAGGAAGAAAGAGTGCTTGTTAGGTATGGGAAAGAAAAACTTAATAAAGAAGTAATGGTTAGTCAGCTTAAAGGCGAAGAGATAGAAAGGATAAGAATATAATAAATATGGTTGTTTGGTGGATCCTGCTAGGTATGATTCTGGCTGCTTTTGCAAGGACTTTTGTTCCTCATGAGTTTTTTATGAAGTATATGGGTCCGACTCTGCTGGGGTTGGTTGTTACTCTTATCTTTGCAACGATTATTAAGGTGTGCTCTGAGGGGAGTTCTGTTCTTGCTTTTGAAATCTTTAATCAGACAAGGGCTTTTGGTAACAGTTTTACGTTCTTAATGGCAGGTGTTGCTACTGATTACACTGAGATTGGGTTGTTATGGAGTAATATTGGAAGAAGGACTGCTCTCTGGCTTCCAGTGGTAACGGTTCCGCAGATTCTGATTTCGGGGTATTTATTTAATATTTTTCTCTAAGCATGTTCTCTATGAATGATTTCAGAACCAAAACATTTATAAATCAATAGTGATTCCTAATTAATAATCATTATCATTAACTGTGTTTTTGGTATGTTATGGGAGGTGCTTTATTTGAAAAAAACACGCATGACTAACCAACGATTAAAAATACTTGAATACCTGAGAAGCGTGAAGACTCATCCAACAGCAGAAACAGTGTATGAAGCAGTGAAAAAAACGCTCCCCACAATAACCCTCGCAACAGTTTATAGGAATCTCAACCACCTCGCAGAGACTGGCGAGATAAACCGGTTATTAGTAAGAGGAGTATCACACTTTGATGCAGACACGAGCTGCCACCAACACGCCGTATGCAAGGAGTGTGGGAGAATAATAGACTTACATAAGAACACCCTAATCCAGGAATCATTAAAAAAAATAAGAATCCCAGGGTTCAAGCCCAGAACTGTGTGTATAATGATACACGGTATTTGTGATAAGTGTGAGATTAATAATAAAAAAAGAAAAGAGCAAAGAAAGAAAAAGAAGAAAACAGGAAAGAAAAAAACAAAGAGGTTATTAAGAAGCTAAAAAAAGAGTTTAGAGATAATAAGTAAAAACAAAAAAATAAAAAACCAGGAGGAAGGATAAAATGAATCCAACACAAGAAGAAAATTCTAAGCAAAGAGTAAGTATGAGCAAGACTGAGATGAATCTTAAAGCCGCTTTTGCTGGTGAGAGCCAAGCAAGGAATAAATACGACTACTTCGCCAAAGTCGCGCGGAAAGAAGGGTACCACTATATCGCTAAGATATTTGAAGAAACAGCACTGAACGAGATGCAACACGCAAAAGATGAGTTCAAACTCTTAAAAGGTATCGGTGATACAAAGGCTAATCTAAGAGCAGCGATTGAAGGAGAGCATTATGAGACAAGCGAGATGTACCCCAGATTCGCAGAAGAAGCAGAAGCAGAGGGAAATAAGGAAGCAGCAAAGCTCTTCAGAGAAATAGCAAGAGTGGAGGCAAAGCATGAAGCAAGGTACAAGAAACTCCTTGAAATGGTTGAGAAAGGAACAGTATACAAGAGGGATAAACCAATCAAGTGGAAGTGCTCAAAATGCGGCTATATCTATGAAGGAACAGAGCCGCCTGAAAAATGCCCGTTATGTAAGCATCCAAGAGAGTATTATGAGCCTGAATGCATGTGCTTTGAGCCAGGATGCGAGAATTGTTAATAAGTATTAAATAACTAAGAGGATGAATAGAATGGCAGAAAAAATAAAAGTGTATTCCACACCAACATGCCCGTGGTGCGAGAGAGTAAAAGAGTTCTTAAAAGAAAGAAAAGTTGAATTCGAGGACATAGATGTCTCGATGAACAGAGAAGCAGCGATGGAGATGATAGAAAAGTCAGGACAAATGGGAGTTCCTGTAATAGATATTAATGGCAGAATCATTATTGGCTTTAACCAAGCCGCGATTGAAGAAGCACTAAGTGAGAGGTGAAATTATAATGACAGAACTAAACCAAGTATATAAGTGCGAGGTATGCGGTAATATTGTTGAAGTCCTACACACCGGCATTGGTGAACTCGTATGCTGTGGGAAGCCAATGATCCTCCAGAAAGAGAACACAACAGATGCGGCTGTGGAGAAACACGTCCCATTAATAGATAAAACAGAGCAAGGCATACGGGTTAAGATTGGTAGTGTAGAACACCCAATGGAAGAAAAACATTATATAGAATGGGTTGAACTCCTTGCGAATGGCAAGGCTTATAAGAAGTTCTTAAAGCCGGGTGATAAGCCCGAAGCAGAGTTCTGCATACAAGCAGAAGAAGAGGAAGTAATAGCAAGAGCTTATTGTAATCTCCACGGGTTATGGAAAGGATGAATTCTCTGAAGACAACTAACCATCCTAACACTAATATGAGAGGATTAGTAGGAAGAATTAAGAAGCTCAGAAGGACCAGGGTAAGAGAAGTGGTTAAAGAGAGGCTTCGGGAGTTCAAAGAGTTCAGAAAAAAGAAGAATAAGGAATGGTTCTCTGAGCTATGCTTCTGCATTCTCACTGCTAACTCCAGAGCAAAGACTGCTATAAGTGTACAAAAAGAATTAACTGCTTCTGGGTTCTACAAGTACTGCCTTAAAGATATAAGAAAGGCGATTAAGAATAATAAGCACAGGTTCTATAATAAGAAAGCCGAGTACATCGTTAAGGCTAGGAAGCATATTCATATTAAGGAAGAGATAGTAAAGCTAGTAAGAGAAAAAGAGGTGCAAGAAGCAAGGGAGTGGTTAGTAAAGAACATCAAGGGAATTGGTTATAAAGAAGCAAGTCATTTCCTTAGGAATACCGGCCACTTTGAGATTGCTATACTTGATAGGCATATACTTAATGTGATGTACGAGAATAAGGTAATAAGAGAGATTCCAAGCACTCTGAGCAAGAAGAAATACGTAGAGTTAGAGAAGAATTTTTTGCAACTAGCAAGCAAGTTGGGAATGAGCCCTGCAGAACTAGACTTGTATATGTGGTATATTAAGACAGGTGAGGTACTGAAATAATCCTTCTAAACCGAAACATTTAAATAGTATTTGTAATTACATTGTAATTACAGGGGTGTTTTGGGATGAAAAAAAGCGATTGGATAAAAACAGTAAACCCTCTTATAAAACAAGGCAATTCGTTTTGTGTTAGAATACCAAGCAACGTGGTTAAACAGATGGGGGTAAAGACAGGGGACTATATATTAATGAAAATAAAAAAAGCTGATCTTGAACTAACTGAAGGAGTGCTTAAAGCATATTACAAAGAAAGCAGGAAATACAAGAAAACAGCAAATTTTAGTAGAGAAAAAGTATATTTTCTAGGCTCAATAGTATTTCTTGAGGGAAAAAGAATAATTAATGCAAGTAAAAACAAACTAACTAACACAATGTCTATTTCAGAACAAAAGAAGTTACTGAAAATCCAGGAAGAGTATAGGAATAAAATAAAAAAAGAGCTCGGAGAAAAAATATACAAAGATTATTTACTACTAAGAGAATGC
>DRSY01000056.1 GCA_011372335.1 Candidatus Woesearchaeota archaeon
GGTATGAACCCCAGGATAACAAACAAGACTATAAAGAACACAATATAAGCCTGAAAATAATCACTAAAACCACACCTCCTGCACTCACCCCCGCAATCAACAAGCCATTCACCGCCGTTCTTCAAACCGTCATCACAACTCGGACAAGGCTCGCAAGGACCACCACAATCAACACCTGACTCGCCCTGATTCTGAACACCATCAGAGCAATTCCCGCACGGCTTAGGACAAGGACCACCACAATCAACACCTGACTCGCCCTGATTTCTTATACCATCATCACAACTCGGAAAAGTACATACCAAGTACTCGCATCTCAAACTATCACAGTCCTTATTCTTTAAGCAACTCTTACCCCCAGGGCACCCAGGACAAGGACCACCACAATCAACATCACTCTCATTCTGGTTCTTAATACCATCATCGCAGCTCGGACACGGCTTAGCACATGGGCCGCCGCAATCAACACCTAGCTCGCCCTGATTCTGAACACCGTCATCACAACGCGGACAAGGCTCGCAAGGACCACCACAATCAACACCCTCCTCAACCCCGTTTTTCAAGCCATCATCACACCTCGCAGTGTACTCACATCTTATTACCTCATCAGGCTTAGTCCTATTATCACCACAATTAGCAAGATCAGTGCAGTTCCTAATCATAAAGCCTGCTGGCAAGCAAGGACTCCAATCAGAGCAATTCCAATCAGGCATACACCCAACAGGCTCTTGGTCCTTGCATAAGCCACAATCAAAAGGACAGGTATGACAGTCCTCTACCATGCTACAAACAAAGTCACCGCAGTAATCCGTTACAGAAGAATTCCTCATCATAGAGAACTTATCAGAACTAATAACATCAACCCTTACAATATTACTCTCAGCACTCTTATTTAGAATATCATGAGCTCTGAATACAAAGTAAGCATACCCTTTAGTGTCAAGACCAGGATTATAAGATACAAAACCGGTTTCATCAATATTCACACTAATATTAGCGTACACCACGCCTGGTAATTCAAAAGCAGGGCGTACTTGTTTGTATGAGAAGCTTAGAGGTCCTCCATCAGGATCATCAAAGTAGTCATTAAGATTATAAGCACCGCTTGCTGTGTTCTTAAAAACCATGAAACCAGGCACTTCAAATAATAGCACCGGAGCTCTGTTAACCCTTGCTACTTGGACATTCCATTCCTTAGTGGTTGATAGGTTATGAGAATCAGTTATTCTCACACTGATTGTGTGAACACCGGATAACTCGTACCCCGGTCTGAAAACAAGCGTGGTCTTGTTAATAGAACCATTTATAAGGCTCCTGTCAAGAAACCACTCGTAACCAAGAGTTTCATTAGCATCCTTGTCCTCGGCTCTCACCTTAAAAACAATGGTTTGTGTCTGATTAACTTGAAGAGAAGAGTTCCTGGGCTCATAAAAAGTAATATCCGGCTTATCAAGAATCTTAAGAGTGACTATTAGTGTATCAGCGCATGCCTCCTTAACAGCAATCACTCCTATTCTTGAAACACCAATATCATCGCTGCTTGGCTTGAAAACAAGAACGCCATCATCACTAATACTTATCCCTGTGAGCTGCTTGTCAAGCAAAGCATAAGCATAAGACACTCCTTTCTCATCCATGTTGCTAAGATTAAAATCGTACTTGAACAAAGCATCCTCTGCTAATTCAAAATAATTAATCCGCTTAATCCTCGGAGTAGTAGAAGGAGTGCATTGAGCAGAAGAAGAACCCATGCTGAATAAGAACATAACCAGTACTACACCTATTAAAAAGATGTTCTTGTTCAACACCCACCCCTCTTTTTTCGTCTCTTACACCACACATGGTAGTTATCATATATAAAGATGGCGGTTTTTGTATTAGTGATATAAAAAAAGAGATGAAAAAATAATGAATAAGCAAAACATTAATAAATTCCTCCTACCAGTCCAGTTTAAAGATTAAAAGAAAAAGAAGAGAAGAAAAACAGAAGAGAAAAAAACAGAAGAGAAAAAAACAAATAAAAGGTGTGAAAAAAGAGGTGAGCCTTAATTGCACTCCGATAACTATGATGATAAGTATTATGCTATGCCTTCTGAAGAGGTAATTAAGCACTTTGCCACGTCGGAGCATGATGGTCTTACCACAAAGGAAGTTGAGTTCAGACTTAAGAAGTTCGGTAAGAACAAGCTTGCTGTAAAGAAAAAAGTAACCGTATGGCATAGGTTTGCAGAGCAGTTCAAGGAGTTAATGATTATAATCCTGATAATAGCAGCGATTATTGCTTTCCTTCTCGGAGAAACCATTGATGCCAGCATCATATTATTCATTGTTGTTCTTAACGCGATTATAGGGGTGTTCCAAGAGTACAAAGCAGAGAAAGCCATTGAAGCATTGAAGAAAATGATGACTCCTCACGCCCTTGTCATAAGGAACGGTAAGGAGCAAAGAATTAGTGCAGAAGAGCTTGTTCCCGGCGACATCCTAATACTCGAGGAAGGAAGCAAAGTCCCGGCTGATGCTAGGATAATAGAAGCTGCTATGCTTAAAGTTGATGAAGCAGTGCTAACAGGAGAGAGTATTCCGAGGGCTAAGAACGAGGCGGTTATTGGGTCAAGAGAAGTGGCTCTTGGAGACAGGCATAACATGGTATTCATGGGCACAACTATTACTAGTGGCAGAGCAAAAGCAGTTGTTACTGCTACTGGTATACACACAGAGTTCGGGAGAATAGCAGGATTAACAGCAGGCATAAAAGAAGAAAAGAGTCCTTTACAAAAAGAGTTGGTAAGGGTGGGTAAGTTCATAGCAAAAGCCGCTCTTATAATCTGCGCAGCAGTCTTCTTATTAGGCTTATTAAGTGGCAATAACTTATTTGACATGTTCTTATTCGCAGTGAGCCTAGGAGTGGCTGCTGTGCCTGAAGGATTACCAGCTACCATGACTATTGCTCTGGCTCTCGGAGTTCAGAGAATGGCTAAAAGGAAAGCTATTATCAGGAAATTATCAAGTGTTGAGACTCTGGGCAGCACTACTGTGATATGCACTGACAAGACAGGTACGCTTACCAAGAACGAGATGACTGTGAAGAGGATATGGGTTAATAATAAGATGATAAGTGTTGAAGGCGAAGGGTATGAGCCAAGAGGAGGATTCCTGTACAAGGATAATTATTACTCTGATTATGATAAGGATGAAAGCTTTAAGAAGATTCTAAGAACAGGCCTCTTATGCAACAACGCTGTTCTTCAAAAAGAAGGCAAAGATAAATGGGTGATTGTGGGTGACCCTACAGAAGGCGCACTCGTGGTTAGCGCAGTAAAAGCTGGTTTTAATCAGGAACAAGAAAGAGCGGCTTATAAGAGGATATACGAGATTCCTTTTAGCAGTGATACCAAGCGAATGATAACGATTCATAAGTACAAGGATAAACATAAAAGTAAAAACAAGGATAAAGGCGGGTATGAGGGCAAAGAAGAAGTGATTGCTTTTATGAAAGGCGCCACCAAGGTCGTGCTTGAGAAGTGTTCTTACATAGAAGTTAATGGTAAGGTAAGGGAACTAAGTGAAAAAGAAAAAGAGGATATCAAGGTTATTAGTAGGGAAATGGCTGAGAGAGCATTAAGGGTGCTTGGTTTTGCTTATAAAAGACTGGGAGGAAGCGAACAGCATGATTATGATTATAGTAAGATTAAGGAACAAGACTTCGTATTCATTGGGTTGCAAGGAATGATAGACCCCCCTAGACC
>DRSY01000048.1 GCA_011372335.1 Candidatus Woesearchaeota archaeon
CCAATTTCTTACTTATAAAGAATATAAATCAGAGGTACAATGATATTAATCATTTATTCACCCTTCGCTTGAAATCAGAAGCTATTCGGTTACTCAACAAGTATGCTGTTGATTATATCTTCTTATCCACTAATAGCATGAAGGAATACAACCTTACAAAACTCTTCTACGCAGAAGAGGACTGTTTTGAATTAGTATATGATAATGAAGCGCTTATATACAAATTCTTGGGGTGCAGGATAGAATGAAAAATCTTTTTAAGGACGGAGGAAAAAACACAAAAAAAGGATTAGTATTTGCAATCACACTACTACTCCTGGTTTTATCCACGGTAATGATTCTAAGATTCTCCCAAGCAAAACCTCTTTTCCCTGCAGGCGAAGCATACTATAATCTGCGAATAGCTGAAACTCTGAAGCACAACTTCTTCTTAACAACAGACCCTGTTCAAGGCACGCTCTATGAGCTAAATCCTTACCATTACTTACTCGCCACGCTTCTCCTAGTACTCCCCTCCCCACTCATCTCTGTATTCCTTCCACTAGTCTTAGGCGTGATATCTGCTTTGTTATTCTTTAGATTATTAAGATTAATAAGAGTTAAACCGAGCCAAGCCACAGCTTCCCTTCTGGTACTAGCAGTCACCCCGGCTTTTATCGCTGTTTTCACAGGTCTTTATGTTGCCGGCTTCGCAATACTCATAAGCCTCCTAATTCTTGTGATTGCTCTTCATAAGAAACACCCCTCCTTCCCTCTACTAACTTGCATCAGCCTCACTCTTTTATTCACAATTCTAGCTTTAACAAGCCTAACAAGCTTCTTACTAACTTTTCTCTTACTCCTAGCTCTTCACACCCTTTGTGGTTGTAAGAGAAAAAGTCTGGTTATATGGGTGCCTTTCCTTATTACAGGTTTGGTGATTGTCTTGCTTTCTTTCTTCACTCATTATACTCCTATCCTTGATGGGTTCAACCATTTTGCTTTTCAGAACATTTTATCCTTATTACAAGCAAGATTTGGCTTTGACATTTTCCTAGTCGTGCTTTTCTTAATAGGTTTTATAATTGTATGGCTTCGGGAAGAGGAAAAAAAACCCTACCATTTAGGGGTGCTCGGATTATTTATCCTAGCTCTCTTTAATATTAATGCAAGGATCCTTGCTAGCTTCATAATAACTGTGTATTGTGTTGTGGCTATCACTTACCTTTATAATAGGAAGTGGCATCTTACGATGATCCGAACAGGCACTTTACTTCTTGTGCTGTGCAGCCTGGTTTTCTCTGTTACAAATCAGATTACCTTGCTTGTTAATGCCCAGCCAGACAAAGAGATGGCAAAGGCTCTTATCTTTCTTAAACACTTAGACAAAGGGAAAGTATTTACTATTAAAGAAAACGGGTTCTTAGTAGAATTCTACGCTGATAAGAGCGTTCTACTAGACACCAACTCATTTCGACGCAGAAATTATTCTGAACTACTGCGGGATGCTGCTTCTTTGTTCATGACAGCCCGACTTAGAGAAGCAGAGCCTATTCTTAAAAAGTATGATTTACATTACATCCTAATCACTCCTGAGATGAAAGAAGAATTATGGGAAAACCGTGAACAAGGACTGTGGTTCTTGATGAAGCACAGCGAAAGTTTTATTAAAAAATATGAAGAAGCAGGAGTAGAGATCTGGCAGTACATTCATAATCGTAATACTTCGCTGAGCAAGGAGGTATGATTAAGAAGAGTGCTGAATAAAATGCTAGAGAGAAAGAACTGCTTGACAGAGGCGGGTGTTTGTTCATGGTAGACTTTGGTGAGATACTAATCTCGGTAATTGCTTTTGTGAGCTTGTACACTGCTATATTTTTCATAATAACTCTTCTTGAGCATAGAAATAATCTTGTTAAGAAAGCAAGACTCAGGAAGTATCCTTCGGTGTGCATAATTGTTCCTTGTTATAATGAAGAGAAGACTCTTGCAAAAACCCTGGACTCCCTCTTAGCCTTGGATTATCCTAAGAAGAAACTGGATATAATCGTGGTTGATGATGGTTCAACTGATAACACTTATGCTGTTGCGAGGAAGTACGTTCCCAAGGGAGTGCGTGTTTTTAAAAAGAAGAACGGCGGGAAATACACTGCTCTTAATCTTGGTCTTTCAAAGACTAAAGCGGAGTTTGTAGGAGCTCTTGATGCTGACTCCTTTGTTCATCCTCAGGCTTTGAAAAGAATGCTTCCTTACTTTGATAACCCCAGAGTTATGGCAGTCACTCCCTCGCTAAAAGTTTATAAGCCAAAGTCTTTGCTTCAGAGAATCCAGATGGTTGAGTATGCTGTAGGGATTTTCTTTAGGAAGATGTTTGCTTTGGTAGGAAGCATACACGTAACACCAGGACCCTTTTCAATATATCGAAAAGCCTTTTTTGATAAACACGGGCCTTATAGAAAGGCGTATATGACTGAAGATATAGAAATAGCGCTCAGAATGCAACATCACAATTATATCATTGAGAACGCGGTTGATGCTTACGTCTACACTATTAGTCCTAAGAGTTTTAAAAGCCTATACTACCAGAGGAGAAGGTGGTATAATGGTTTTCTAAGAAACATTCTTGATTACAAAAAACTTTTTTCAAAAAAACACGGAAACCTAGGAGTATATGTTTTACCTCTTGCTTTTATCTCAATAGGTTTAGTAATCATTTCCTTTAGCTACACTATTTACAAAACAATTGATGGTTTATGGAATAATTACCTCTATGCAAAAGCTATTAATTTTGATATATTCAGATTTGATTTTAGTCCAGACCTATTCATGATTAACATAAACACGGCCTTTATTCTCGGAGTAATCACTATAATAACAGGTATCGTTATGATCGTTATTGCTATGAAACTAGCAAAAGAGAAGCAGAAGATCTTGTTATCCTACATTCTCTATGTGGTTTCGTACTGGGTGTTATTCAGTTTTTGGTGGCTGGTTGTGTTCTTCTATAAGGTAACAGGAAAAAAAGTTTCATGGAACCCTGGAAAAGATAGTTGTGGGAGTGCTCCTACAAAATCCTTATCGCATTCCTAAATTCATAACCTAACACACTAGAAGGAGCAGGCAGATTTAGAACTGAGTTAGAACCAAATATTTATAAAAACCCGCTTATTCACATAAGAATAGAAAGTGAGAGGAACCTGTGTGGTGTTGTGAATGGCAAAGAAAAGACATCTCCAAGAACACAATCCTAAGAAGATAGACTCTCAGAAATACCTTTTCGTCTTAGTTCTTACAATACTGATATTCACCGCTGGATTATTATTAGGGAACTGGGTTGCTTCTAAGAAATACAAGAGTCTTCAGAATATGGGGCAGACTCTTAGAACAGACATAATTGCTTTGGAACTCCAGCAAGACCTTATAGAGGCAGATCCTTGTAAGAGTGCGGGCTTAGCACCACTCTCAGAGCAGCTCTACACTTTAGGCACCCGGCTTGACTTTATGGAGAGCCGCCTTGGAAAAAACAACGAGGATGTTATCCGCTTAAAACAGTACTATTCTTTACTTGAGATAAGACACTGGCTCTTCATGAAGAAGATTAATGAAGAGTGTAATCAAAACAATATATTAGTGCTTTACTTCTATTCTAATCTTGATGACTGCTCTAAATGTGAGGAGCAAGGCTATGTATTATCCTATCTTCATAAAAAAGATCCGAGCATAATGATTTATTCCTTTGACAAGAACATGCATAAC
>DRSY01000093.1 GCA_011372335.1 Candidatus Woesearchaeota archaeon
TACTATTAGACCCTTATGATGCTAAGGAGCTACTTAAAAACTTAGAGACCAATATAAAAAGGTATGAGGAAGAGTTCGGACCAATAAAGACTCCTAAGCATATAAAACAAGCCATGAAGCAGAAGAAGAAAAAAGCCAAGGAGAGAACCAGAGAAAAAAAGAAAACCGTGAAATCCTCTGATAAGCCGAGTTACATGGGATGATTTTTCGTAAGATTTAAAACTAATCACTTAGTATTCTTTTAACCATGGCTGAGAAGGACTACTATAAGATACTTGGGGTTAGTAGGAATGCTTCTAAGGAAGAGATTAAGAAGGCTTATAAACGCTTAGCAAAGAAGTATCACCCAGACCTCAACCCGGATGACCCTAAAGCAGCAGAGAAGTTCAAGGAGATTAATGAAGCTGCTTCTGTGCTTGGAGATGATGAGAAGAGGAAACAATACGATATGTACGGCTCTGAAGGGCTTAAGTTCGGCACCGGTAGGGGTGGTTTTGACTTCTCAGGATTTGACTTCTCTGGTTTTGACTTCTCTGACTTCGGCTTTGACAGGTTTGATTTTGACAGCATATTTGACACGTTCTTCTCCGGAGGGTTTAGAAGCAGGAGGAGCAGTGCTTTCAGAACTCCAAGAACTAGTAGGGGCAGAGACTTAACTTATGATTTATACATAACCCTTGAAGAAGCTGCTAAGGGTGTGAAGAAGAAGATAAGAGTTACTAAGAATTATGTTTGTGAGGAGTGCAGTGGTAGGGGTGGGCGTGGCATTATTACTTGCCCTGACTGCCATGGCACCGGGATTTATAGGGAGACAAGGCGGACTGCTTTTGGTTTGTTCCAGACCAGCACTACTTGTAGGGCTTGTAATGGCACAGGAGAGAGTATAAGGGAGCCTTGCGAGGCTTGTGATGGCACAGGCAGGGTTAGGAGGACGCGATTAATAGAAGTAGATGTTCCTGCTGGGATTATGGACGGTGCTAAGCTAAGAGTTGCTGGTGAAGGCGAAGCTGGTTATAGAGGGGCGAAGCCTGGTGATTTATACTTACTAATACGTGTTAAGCCTCATGAGTTGTTTGAGAGGCGGGGTGATGACCTCTTCTTAAACCATACTATTAGCTTTGTTCAAGCAGTTCTAGGGGGGAAGGTAAAAGTGCCTACTATTGATGGCGAAGCCACTCTTAAGATTCCTCCTGGCACTCAGCCAGGCACTGTGCTTAGGATGCGTGGCAAGGGAATAAAGCATTTGCATGGTTTCGGCAGAGGAGACCAACTAGTTAGAATTAACATCGAGGTTCCTAAGAAGCTAAGTAAGAAACAGGAGAAGTTGTTAAGAGAGTTTGATAAGAGTCTTAGATAATAACGAATTATTAACAACAACCTATTAACACCACCAACCACACACACCTAACAGTTTAACTATAATATCCTAAGAGAAAAAAGGGATTGTCTCCACTCCAGAATAGAAAACTTTAAATAGGTGTTTCTTTTATTTGAATAAAAAAATAGTGATGAGCTAGAAGTACTAAGAAGTACTAAGGTCAGGAAGTTAGCTTAGTTTTTAGCTAGGTTGTTAGGAGGGTGGAAAAAATGAGAATGAATACACTATTGGTTCTTTTAAGTCTTTTAACACTAACCGTGTTCTTAATAGGAGGATGCAAAGCAGTCCTCGTTGGTCAAAACGCCAGTGAGGAGCAATCCAAGGAGTTCCCAGTAGATATAGGAGAAATAACCCCTGGGGAGAACAGGAGTGTTCCAGAAGAAGAAGTCATGATACCTGAAGAAGGAATCATAATAGAAGCTACTGAAGGAGACCTTGTAGAGCTTAAGCCACAAGCAATAGATCCTGATGGGGATAGGGTATACTACTACTTCACAGAACCATTTAATGAGAACGGCAGATGGCAGACAAAAGAAGGAGATGCAGGGCAGTACTTAGTAACAGTCACAGCAAGTGATGGTAAGGATAATACGAGTGAAGACGTGTTAGTAATAATTCACAAAGCTAACAAAGCCCCTGTAGTGGAGTGCCCAGAAGAAGTTGTTGTTAAAGAAGGAGAGACTATAAGGCTTGATTGTAATATTTACGACCCAGAAGGCGAATCCGTAGTGGTAGAATACTCTGGTTTTATGAAAGGACCTGTTTATAAGACTACTTATGACGATGCAGGCGAATACACAGTACAGATAAAAGCAAGGGATAAAGAGAAAGAATCCGAAGCAGTGATAAGAATAAGAGTGATTGATGTGAATAGAGCCCCAGAAATAACAGGAGTGCCAGAAGAAATAACAGTGATGGAGACAGAAATAGTTTCTATAAGCCCAGAAGTAAGTGATCCAGACGGAGACAAGGTGAGCATTACATTCTCAGAGCCTCTTAATGAGAAAGGCATCTGGAAGACTAAAATAGGGGATGCTGGCACTTACAAAGCAAGCATTATTGCGAGTGACGGAAAAGGAACCGCTAAGAAGGACTTCACGATAATAGTCACTCAGAAGAACACCCCGCCTGTGCTTAAGAGGATTAATGACATAACTGTGTATGAAGGCGAAACAATAAATATACCAGTGGATGCTAGTGATAGAGAAGGAGATGAGCTTACAGTAACGGTTACGGGGTGGATGAACAGCCAGACTTATACCACCACATACGATGACGCCGGGGAGTACACAGTAACAGTGATTGTGAGTGACGGTGAGTACGAGGCAAAACAGACATTCAAGGTAACTGTGCTTGATAAGAATAGGCCGCCCATATTCCGAGTGCCTGCATAAATATATAAATTTATAACTCTCTTTTTTCTTTTTTTATTTCTCTTTATTCATCCATTTTGGTTTCTGTATAAGTATTATTTTAATTACAAGAATTATAAACAGAAACATTTTTTAATTAAGAAAATCTTTCCTCTTTGAAAAACGCCAGCGTCGCATAACCTGGTATTGCGCCGGTCTCGAATAAAATCGGGTTAACCGGTTCCTTCGGGAGTTGCAGGTTCGAATCCTGCCGCTGGCGTGAAGTCTTATGAGAAGCTTAAAGATAAGATTAGGATACACTAATTATTATGTTTCTGGAGATGAGATAGATGAATATAAGCATAGGGCTGAAGATTTTGTTAAGGAGAAGAGTATTAGGTGTAGTTATTGCGGGTGTAAGCTTAGAAAAGGGGATTGGATTAGTATTCTTCACACTCCAGGTGACACGGCTAAGCCTCAGAGACTTCACTTCTTTTGTTTAAGCAAGCATTGCCATTTTGAGTGGGGTCTGCAGAGTCAGGAGCATAGAGAAGGATGAAGAAAAAGAAAAAAGCATGGAGTATAAAGAAAGAGACAAGGAAGGAAAACAAGAACGAGGAGGATGAATAGGTGTTCTGGTTTTTCCAGGGTGGAAAACCATTTAAGAGTCTTCTCAGTGTTGTGTCAGGTGGAGTGGTGTGGGGTTTAGGATAGTGTTGTCATAGCCAGTCATTCCTAGGTTTTTAATGGTTGAGAGTTACGAATTCATTATTTTCCGTGGATTTTCCGCTAATTTCCGAAACATTTATAAATAACAACAAATAACATTTTGCTACTCATAAGTGGATACTTATTAAGGGGGTTGTGCAAATGACCAAAATGCAATACTCAAACCTACTCAAAGGATTCATACAAGAACTAGACGACTGCTACATCCTAATGAAGAAAAAAAAAGAAGATAACAAACTAGAAATCGAATACATATTCAAAGA
>DRSY01000002.1 GCA_011372335.1 Candidatus Woesearchaeota archaeon
GGACACTTATGGAGTCCTGGAAAGTTCTTCCGAAGCGTTGGGAATGTGACTGCGGAAGCAATAAAAAATTATATTGCACAATCAAATCGTGGATCTGCGAAACAGAGCGATTAGTCACAAGATACTCCGCCCTTTAGGGCGGAGAGGTTCATTTGAGAAGCTCTTTATTCATTAAAAAATAAGGGTGATAAGAAATGTTACCAATCAAAGAATACCTCACAAAAGAAGGTTGGAAGCAGGACTTAGAAGGAACCAAGAAGGACTGGCAGAAAATAAAAGAAACACTTACCAGCATTCTTAACGTATTATACTGGGATTTTTACTACACTGTAGGTTATAGCTCCACAGCAGGACTAGGCAACGGCTTAGCTAATATTAAGAACAATAAAAGCTTTAGTGCTGGTTTTGGCGAAGCATATACGAATAATTTTCCCCTCGGCATGGCAATAAACCTAATCTACCCAGTAATCTTCAACCAATTAAAAAAAACTAAGCATTACAGACTATACGCTAATCTCCTAACCGTCGGAGTTAATCTTGGCTTCTTAGGATGGCATTATATTACAGGAACAGAACACCCAATCCAGACAATGATGCCGAATTTTGGAATAGGATTACTAATGGCTAATAAACATGTCTCTGAAACCAAGACTCTTGAAAGCAGACTAAGATGAAACTAAGAGAATAATGCCTTAACCACCTCTGTTGCATAACTTCCTTTCCCTAGAGAAAAACTGATTCTCACCTTCTTTTTTCCTCTATTTAACTCGTCCTCTTCAAGCTCTCCAATCTTAAGCTCTTTTACTTCTGCGAATAAGTCTCTATCACTCCCCGCACTGCTCAGCTCAGGTATTGCCCTGATAATAAAATCATCCTGTGTTATGCCTTCCTCTTCTAAGACCTCGTCCACCACCCTTTTAATGTTCTTATCCTTGATCTCAGTTGCGAAACCTATTAGAGGTATTCTGGTATTCCGCGCGTCACAGGCTAAAAAATCCTTATTCCTCATTATTAGTTCTTCTACAACCTTGTTCCATAACTTGCTCTGATAAGCATGGACGTACAGGTTAAGAGTCTTCCAAGGCATCCTCTTAAGAGCACCTACAAAGTCATTCTTATTCCTTCTTAAGTGCTCAATCACCCTCTCCTCATCCTTACCTATACTATCAAGAATCCTATCAACCGCTTTCCTAAACTCCTTCTTAATAATAGCCTTTCCAATCTCAGCGTTGTACCTGCTGAACCTTTGCTCACCAAAATAATTAATAATCCTCTCAACTCTTCGCGGTGGCTTCTCAATATTCCTCGCAACAATTTCAAAACGATTCCCTTCTAAGTCTCCAAGACTGATAGGCTCATCACTATAACCAATAAAGCTTAATTCGATATCCCTGAGTTTAAGATTCTCAACTCTTCTCTTTTTTATATTCCTAATAGAGATGCTCTGCTCTGTTACTGCTACCTTATCCTTGTTACCAGCATAACCAATCCTCTTCCTATCAATCTTCAGAGCATCCGCTATTAGCTGAACAGCTCTCTCTGTTGTATAATTCCTCTTCTTAAGCCTGAAAATAGAGTATTCCCCGTTTTCCACTACTCTGACTCCGGGTATTTCCTTTACAACAAAGTCTTCTGGCTCTTGTTTTATACTGTAACCACGCATTCTTATCTCCCACTACTTGATTATACGCGGTGCTCTTCTCCTTAATTAAAATGTTTTGATTCTGAACAGGATTATAACTAATAACTCTAAAAAGATTATAAAACTAAAAAATATTTAAAGACCGGGGTTAGAAGGTACATTATAATGCATTTATTCAAACCTTGGCTTAACCGGAGATTTAAACCAAACACTTTGTTTGTTATGAGAGTTGATTATGTTATTAATCACCTTGAGCGTTATGATAAGCAAAAAGTCTTAGGTAATAACCCTTGGCAAGCAGGTAAGGAGAGAAGACTGGCTGAGGAAATAATCAGAGGGAGGCACTCTTTAAGAATAGAGCCTATTAGAATGGTTCTTCACACATCTAAGCATAAGTTCAGGGTAGAGGATGGTATTTCCAGGTTAAGGGTTTTTAAGAATGCTGGTATTAAGAAGATAAGAGTTCTGCTTCGATTAGGAGAATGGTAATCCCTGAAAACCTAAACATTAATAAATCATAATTAGTTTTTTTCTTTGATTACGGACCTGTAGCCTAGTCTGGAAGCTCTTGGATGAATAGGGCACCAGCCTCCTAATATGCTGATGACGAACATTTCGCTATTACTGTTTTTAAATGGTATGGTGAGAGTTAACTGAGGCATAGCGGTGAGAGCTGGGGATCAGGGGTTCGAATCCCCTCAGGTCCGCTTTAAGATGAGCGTATTAAAAGATAAAAGAGTGATTACTGTAGTTGGTTCAGTGCTTTTAGGCATAGTAATCATAGCGATTATCTTATTTAAGTACCCTTTTGGTGAGGTAATATCTACTTTTACAAACTTCACCCCCGTACTCGTACTTGCTTATCTTGTGGTATCCGGCTTAATCATGCTCACCCTCTCATTCAGATGGAAAGTTATTCTTGACACTCTTGGTCATAAAGTTCCTTTTCATAAGCTTGTGGGTTATAGGATTATTGGTTATGGTATTAGTTATATAACCCCTTCAGCAAAGGTCGGGGGGGAGCCTGTAAGAGCAGCTCTTCTTAAAAGACAAGGGCTTAGTTTTAGAGAGGGATTATCTTCTATTATGATTGATAAGATTATTGAGTTATCATTCTCAGCTTTGTTCTTTATCTGCGGAGTCGTATTCCTTGTGCTGGATTACGCTCTTCCAAGCAGACTATTCTTTTTATTGATTATTCTCTCTGGATTATTCCTTTACCTTGTATGGTGGTTTTATTCACGAATCATGAGGGGTGAAACAGTTTTTACCAAGGCGTTCCGGTTTTTTAGGCTTCACAAACTAGGATTCTTAGCGAAGTACCAAGCCATAATCCTTAATTTTGAGAAGCCAATAATTCGTTTTTATAAGAGTCAGAGAAAAGAGTTCTTCATAACAGCAGGGATATCCCTTTTTAGTCTAGTATTATCCTTGGTGGAGTATAAATTAGTCCTCTTAATGCTGGGAATCAAGGCTCCGCTAGGAGTTGTTTTCCTAGTCTTTTCTCTTGCTGGGTTTGCTTTCCTTGTACCTCTACCCATGGCTCTGGGGAGTTTCGAAGCGTTTCAGGTCTCATTATTCTCGATTATTAAGCTTGGACCCGCAGCGGCTGGTGTTGGTGTTGCAATGATTACTCGGTCTAGGGATTTGCTCTGGGTGCTCGGAGCCCTAGTGCTAGCGTTCTACCTTGGTTCATTCAAGAACATAATAAGCAAAGCTTACAAGGATAAGCCGGTTGTGAGTATGGGTATTATTAGGAATGGGAGAAAGCACAGGTTGGATGTGCGAATAAACAGGCTTGCTTATAATCAAAGTAGTCATGGTAATCCTAGACGATATAGAAAATAGAAAATGAGGGTTTATCTTTCAGAAGCCTTAAGAATACTTCTAAGAAAACTCAGAGCTGAGTTTAAGGGAATAAAGAAGTACGAGGGTAGTGATGAGACTATCTGCACCAATATAATAAGGGATTGTTATAACCACGAGAATAATTATTTTATGGTTAGTAATGGTCACTTCTCTGAGTTCTATGCTCGGGATTTTGGGTGGTGTGTTCACGCA
>DRSY01000120.1 GCA_011372335.1 Candidatus Woesearchaeota archaeon
CTCATAAACCTGTTCCTATCAACCCAGCCCTTCCTCTCTGCTTCTGTGAGGGGTAAGAGTTTCGCGGATAAGGGTCTTAGTATTTTTCCCTCCAAGCCTGCTTCTTTCTCTATTATTCTCAGGGCTCTCATGTGCTGGCTCATAGGTCTCTGACCAAGAACTTCCCCTGTGAAGATGAACTTAGCCCCTATTTTATTCGCGTACTTCTTTGCTTTCCTTAATATGAATATCCTGCAATCAATACACGGGTTCATACCAGAGCCATAACCATATTTAGGTTTCCTTATCATCCTTAAGTACTCTTTACCCTTATTAATAACCTTTAAAGGAATCTTGAACTTCTTAGCTACTTCAGGAGCAAAACACCGGCCTTTTTCATTGCACAGATAAAAAGGAGAAGTGAAGTTTAACGCAATCACATCTATGCCTTGGTCTAAGACTAGCTTTATTGCTAGTGTTGAATCCAAACCGCCTGAGAGTAATGCTAATGCTTTCATACTTCAGAAGCGAGAAAACACCATGTTTTTAAAAGTTATGGAATAAACTCCTTTTATTAAAAAAGCTGTGCGCAAAAAACCCTTTTTTTCTTATAATAATTTCTTAACTTCTCTCATAATAGCATTTGCGTCAATACCATACTTTGATCTTAGCTCTTCAGGCTTACCAGACCTCGGAATCTCTTTTATACAGAGGTGCTTAATCCTCCCAACAATCTCAGAAACAACACTTCCAATACCATTAGCGTAATGATCCTCCACAACAACCACATTATTATTGCACTCCTCTGCATTTCGAAGCAACGCCTTTTTATCAACTGGTTTCACAGAGTAAAGATCCACTACTCTGATACTAATATTATCCTTTTGTAACTCTTCGTGAGCTCTGAGTGCTTCATGCACAGTAATCCCTGCTCCTATGACCATGGCTTTATCGTCCTCACTCTGACGCAGAACTTTTAAGCCGCCTATAGGGAAATCCTCATTATTATTATAAATAACACGGGTTCTCTCCCTGGTAGTCCTAAGATAAGAAATGCCTCTGTGCTTTATCATTTCCTTTACTAGTTTCTCTGCTGAGACAGCATCAGAAGGATAAAGCACAACAGAGTTAGGCATAGCAAGAAACATTGATAAGTCTTCTAAGCCCATCTGTGATGGACCATCTGCTCCTATACTTATACCAGCATGCGAGCCTACGAACTTAATATCAGCGTTAGAGTACTGTGCCATTCTAATGAAATCATAAGCTCTTGTGAGGAAGGCTCCGAATGTTGCAACAAAAGGGGTGAAGCCCATAGCAGAGAATCCTATTGCTACTCCTACCATGTTCTGCTCAGCAATAAAGCACTCAAAACTCCTTTCAGGGAATTCTGCAAAGAAGTACTCTGTCATAGTAGAATTCTTAACATCACCGTCCAGTACAACCACTTTACTATTCGCCTTTCCGGCTTCAACAAGGGATCTTCCAAACGCTTCTCTTGTAGCTATCATCTCGCCTAGGGCGTACTCCTTGCTCAGCCTGAAATCATTGAATTCGTGCTCAGCATTACTCTTCTTAAACTTAATGCTTGAACCAAGCTTAACACCCGGTACCCCGCGGATTTCCTGTAAAGCCTTTTCCAGCATCTCTGGTTTTAAAGCCTTGCCATGCCAGCCATCCTGATCCTCAACCTCTGAGACTCCTTTCCCTTTAATAGTCCTAGCGAGAATAACCTGCGGAGCATCACAGTTTCTTGCTTTTTCAAAAGCATGTAATAATTCCTCAATACTATGCCCATTAATTTTTGAAGTATCCCACCCGAAGGCTTTGAACTTCTTCTCATAAGCATCGAGGTCATGACCATGCATTGTTTCCTGTGATTGCCCAAGCCTATTAATATCAATGATTGCGCACAAGTTACTGAGCTTGTAACAAGCAGCACTACTAGCAGCTTCCCATACAGAGCCTTCTGCTACTTCTCCATCCCCCAGTAAAACATACACTCTTCCAGGATTATCCTCAAGCTTTTTTGCAAGTGCCATGCCAACACCCGCAGCAAGCCCTTGTCCTAAACTACCAGTCGCAACCTTCACAAAAGGCATCCGCGTGGTAGGATGTCCTTCAAGCACACTATCAATTTTCCTGAGATTCATAAGTTCTTCCACTGGGATGATACCTGCTTCTGCATACACAGCCCATAATATAGGGGCGGCGTGGCCTTTTGAAAGAATAAACTCATCCTCTTCTCTTAGTTCAGAGAAGAACAGAGCACTCATAATCTCTGCGCATGACAAACAACTCGTTGGGTGACCTGAGCCAGCCGCAGTGGTTGATTTAAGAGAATGAATTCTGAGCTTATTAGCCATTGCTTCTAGTTCTTGAATACTAGTCATTTCACCCCACCTTTATACCAACAACTGTTATTGTTTTTATAAGGGTTTAAAAATTGTAATTCTTCCTGTTCTTCATAAATCCTTTACATAAGCTTTTTTATATAATCGGGTTTTTACATGTTTAGATGTTACCTTGTGTTTTTTAAATATTTACATTTCACACACTTTCTTATAAAAAGATAATAAAATTTAAAAACAAGTACGTCTTCACAGTGTATTGGAGGGTGGGAGAGCAAGAAGATGTTTTTTTCAATGTTCTAATACCAGTGTGTAATCACCGTTGCAAGCTTGGTTTGGCGCAAGAAAAAACATCACAGCTCTCCTAAACCCCCTTTTTTTAATCACTAATTATTCCCGCACCCAGGAGTAGGTGAGAGTAGTAGGAGGGCAGAAATTAGAATGACGCATTGCAAGATTTGCGGTGTTGAGTTCACAGAAGAAACAGATTCCATTGTTATGTGCAGGTACCACAAGGGCTTTGTGCATCTCGGTTGCTGCATGGATTGTTGTAGCTGGGATAAGAAGCCCTGCGGACACGCCATAGGTGTTTTTGAAAGGATTTAGAATAAAAATAGAGTAAAAGAAATCCGAAGTCAGAGCTCAAACTCAAAATTTAGGTGATTATAGGATTATAGGAGAAGACAGGGCTTAGTTTACTTCAAAGCCCAATGCTTTTCATAACGAGTTCTGGTTTGAACTCTGCTAAGTCCTCGTATTTCTGGCCTGTACCTAAGTATATGATGGGTTTCTTAGTCACATAGCTGATACTCACTGCTGCTCCGCCTTTCTCATCAACATCAGCTTTTGCTAGTATTATCACATCAATGCCTACTGCTTGATTAAATAGTTTTGCTTGTTCAATGCAATCATTTCCTGTGATGCTTTCACCCACGAATATTTTTAGGTCTGGCTTGTTCACTCTGACTAGTTTTTTTAATTCATTCATCAGATTATCATTGCTATGAAGCCTGCCTGCCGTATCTATTAGCACGACATCTATGTTTCTTGCTCTGGCATGTTGTACTGCATCATAGGCCACTGCTGCGGGGTCTGATTCATACTCGTGTTTTATCATCTTAACCCCTAGTTTTTTCGCGTGTTCCTCGAGTTGCTGGATAGCTGCTGCTCTGAAAGTGTCGCTTGCGGCGAATACTACTGAGAGTCTGTGCTGGATGAGCATATGAGCAATTTTCGCCATCGTCGTGGTCTTCCCACTCCCATTAACTCCTATGAATGCTATGATGTAAGGCTTTTCTTTTTTCTTTTTTATCTCTTCGACTAGGTTGAAGTGCTGGTCAATGAATAATTCTTCAATAGCTC
>DRSY01000177.1 GCA_011372335.1 Candidatus Woesearchaeota archaeon
GCTTGGGCAAGGTCTCTTGAAACCTCCACATTCATATGCTTAGTCTTCACCACAACATAATCGTCTGAGATAAGCACCGGGCACCCCATATTAGTCATAGTAAAGCCATGCTTTGAGGCTGTGTTTTCATAAGACTGTTTTGTATGCCTAGAACCATAATACTTTACCGGAGTGTCAAAAAGGAAAGGCTTACAACCAAGGTTGTTCAGAAGCTTTATTGTCCGCTTCGCAAGGCTAGGACTAAACATGCCTTTCTCCTCACCCATATGAAGCTTAACAGCAACAACCATCCCATTCTCAAACTTATACGCTAGTTCTCTTCCTAGCACTTCCTCGTACTTGTTTGAATCCGCATTTCTAACATAATACACTTTGTTCATTCTCTACTAAGCCTGCCTTTCACAGCACCCCAGATTAATGGTAGTGCTATTGTCACATCACAGATGACATCTGTGAATCTTGCTCTTTCCCTGAGCTTCCCCCAACTAATGCCTTCTCGTAGCTCTGCACCACTACTACCTCCTGGTTCAGGTCTATCCATTGTTATTTGAACACCATAACTGGCTCCTTGGCTGAACTGCAAGGCCTGCTGTATGTAATTCTTAGGTACTCCTCCGCCAAGGTAGATGAACCCTGACTTCTTAGAAGACCAAGCAATATCAAGCATGTCTTTCAAGTCCTCAAAAGCCTGTACATCAACTTCTCTGTTCCGTGCAAGATGACCCCATACCATTAAGCCAATCCCTGAATCAGCAATAGCAGGACAGAACAATTTAATCTTTTTTTCATAGCAGGTTCTTAGAATCGAAGGTTCTTTTCTTGGCACAAGGGCTCCGAGCTTGAAAAGAAAATCCTTAATACTAAGCCTCTTCTTAAATAATTTACTAAAATGCTTTGCAAAGAACTCTTCTAAACCCTCATAAACCTCGTTATGCATAAAAGAATCATACATCCTGTCAATGCCTTTTTTGTGAAGAACAGCGTCATCAACACGGGCTGTGCCTTGATAATGAGAATAACCAAGAGCCTCCACTAAGTCATGCGTCAGGATTGCTCCTGTTGTTACAAAAACCTTTATCCTACCAGTGCTGAGCATATCTATCAATATGTTCTTCATGCCGCCAGGTACAAGAGCACCAGCAGCTCCGAGGAAGACTGTGCAGTCCTTGTCCTTAAACATATCAGTAATTATGCTCGCAGCTCGCGCTATCATGCCGCCACCCATCACGCCTGCTCCGCCCATTCCGCGGACAAGTTCATCCACAGAGATATCCTTATTTATCCGTAGCTGCTCTACTTTTTCCAATCCCAAAAATTTATTCTTCTTCACCTTAACCTTATTCCTCTTAGCCTGATTCTTCATACAAGAAAAAAAAAGGATTAATCAAGGATTTATAAAAATTATTATCCGCATTCATTATTGCGCTTGAAACAGCAACCTTTAAAAAGTCTTTATTCTTCCTTTACAAAAATAAGAACTTTGTTGAGGTGCTTTAATATGACCGTGATCGGATTCAGTTTTACCAAGATGCTTGTTGAGAAGAAAAACCCTGTTAAGGGCAAGGTTAATATAAATAATAATGTAGGTATTAAGAATCTTGAGGAGACCAAGCTTAATATTAATACTAAACGTAAGGCTTTAAAGCTTGAGTTTGAATTCAGCTCCACGTATGAACCGAATATTGGCAAAATCTTATTAACCGGAGAAGTAATTTATCTTATAGACAAAGATAAAGCTGCTGAGGCAGTTAAGAACTGGAAGAAGAACAAAAAGTTAGAGAAGGATATGCTTACCACTGTGCTTAATAATGTGCTTGCAAAGTGTAATGTGCAAGCTTTAATCCTAAGCAAAGATATGAACCTGCCTCCCCCCATCCCTTTACCCAAAGTAGGTGAAAAGCCAAGGAAGTGAGGAATCCCCGATAAGGCTGGGATGAGTCGCGATAAAAAACCTGTTCTTTTGGTTAAGCGGAGTATTCATATTAAAAATTTTTTTAGATTAAATCTTCCAAAGAAATAAAAAGATTTTTTTGTGTTTAATGTTTTTTAATCCAAAACTATATAAATACTGCTATACTTCACTGAGAATAAAAAAATGCCTAAGAGTATAAGATTAAAGGTTGCTGAAGCAATCCAGGAAGACGTGAATAAAGGTATTGTTAGAATAGATACTAGTTTCTTGAAACAAATTGATGTGAGACCAGGAAGTATTGTTGAGATTAAAGGAGAGAGAACAACAGTGGGTATTGCTGATAGAGCACTCCCGGGCGATATGGGTTTAAATATTATCAGAACAGATCCTCTTATCAGAAGAAATGCTAAGACGAGTATTGGTGAATTCGTCACTGTTAGGAAAGCTGATGTTAAGGAGGCAAAGAGCGTAACTATTGCTCCTGCTAGGGAAGGATTAATGATAAGAGCTAATCCAGCGGTCTTCAAGCAGGGCTTGCTCGGCAGAGCTGTTGTCAAAGGCGACCTAGTATCTCTCGGAGGCACTCGGAGAAGAAGGAGTACTATGATGGGTCATCCTTTCTTTGATGAAATGTTCAGCATGCTTAATGAAACCACTCTTGGCTTTGGATTAGGAGAATTAAAATTCGTTGTTGTGAACTGTGAACCAAAACAAGCAGTGCTCATAACAGAGAACACCGAAGTGATTGTTAATCCAAAAGCAGTGGAGGTAGCAGAAGAGAAAGCTATTGATGTTACTTATGAAGATATTGGTGGCTTAGACAATGAACTCAAAAAAGTCAGGGAGATGATAGAGCTACCTTTAAAACACCCAGAGATTTTTGAAAGGCTTGGAATAGAGGCTCCTAAAGGCGTATTGCTTCATGGCCCTCCAGGAACCGGGAAGACATTACTTGCAAAAGCAGTTGCTAATGAGACTAATGCTAACTTCCTTCTTATTAACGGCCCGGAGATTATGAGTAAGTATTACGGACAATCAGAGGAGAATCTTAGGAAGAAGTTTGAAGAAGCAGAGAAAAACGCTCCTTCCATTATCTTCATCGATGAGATTGATGCTATTGCTTCTAAGAGAGAGGAAAGCAGAGGAGAAGTTGAGAGGAGAGTGGTAGCACAGTTATTAGCATTAATGGATGGTTTGCAAGCCAGAGGGAAAGTAATAGTAATAGCAGCTACTAATATTCCTAACGTACTCGACCCTGCTCTAAGAAGACCCGGAAGGTTTGACAGGGAGATAGAGATCGGTGTTCCTAATGAGCAGGGCAGACTCGCCATACTAAAGATTCATACAAGGAACATGCCCTTGGATAAGAGTGTGAGCCTAGAAAAGCTAGCTCAGATAACTCATGGCTTTGTAGGAGCTGATCTTGCATCTCTAGCTAAAGAAGCAGCAATGACAGTGCTCAGACGAGTCCTAGGTGATACCCAGCTAAAAGAAGGAGAGCCAATACCTCAAGAGATACTTGAGAAGCTCGTCCTTACCCAGCAGGATTTCAAAGAAGCATTAAAAGTGGTAAGGCCGAGTGCTCTTAGAGAAGTCCTCATAGAAATCCCTAATGTTAAGTGGGAGGATATTGGGGGTTTACAAAGTGTTAAGCAGGAATTAATAGAAGCTGTTGAATGGCCTCTTAAGCACAAAGCAGACTTCAAGAGGCTCGGGGTGAAGCCTCCTAAAGGCGTATTGCTGTACGGCGCTCCTGGTAC
>DRSY01000087.1 GCA_011372335.1 Candidatus Woesearchaeota archaeon
AGCATCAAGGGTTTTAATGAGTTCTTCCTTATCACGTGCTTTGCGCATACTCTTAGCAAGTTTCTTCTGTTCAAAGACGTCCTCCACCCAGTTCGCAAAATCATTACGCTCATCATTAACATGGTGTCTGAACTCTGCTTCGTTTAACTCTTCTATTACATGCCTTAATTCTTGGAGGCTAGAAGCTTTTTTTCCATGAGTAAAGCGGAACCATTTATCTTCATCTATCATTTTTTTGCCACCTCTTTTTTTTGGTTTTAAAAAGCCACGCTGAAAAACCAGAGGGTTTCTTCAAAAAAAGGTTGGTTGAGGTTGCTGAGCCGGATATTACCATAGCTTATGAGTTATGTGCTTGTAAATAACTAGTTGTAAGTGCTTCTTGTCTTTTACACCCGCGAGTTTCTCTGCTAGTTCTATGTCGTGAAAGATATCATTAACCCATTTCGCAAAGTCATTACCCTCGGGTCTGATGTGGTGGTTGAACACGTGGTCTTCTAGTTCCTCCATGATATCCGCGAGTTCCTTAACATTCTTCACTGGTCTTCCATTGCATAATACGAAGTAGTGCTGCTGAGGCGCGTCTTTGTGTATTAAGGGCTTCTCGAGGCTTTTTCTCTGCGCGTGCTTTTTTTCTTCTTAGGAGGTCTTCCTCTTTTCTTTTTCCCTTTTTGTGGTGTGCTTCTTCTTGGCATTATTCTTCTTCACCCCCACCTCCTTTATTTTTTTCTTCTCAGATTGCTTTGGATGTGTTTTTGTGTGCTTATCTCTCTTCTTTATTTCTCTTTTTTTTTATTTTCATGTGAAAACAATGATTTGATTTCATTATGATTCTTGATTTGAAAAATGAGTGGTGTCTGATGTGCCTTTACTCTGTTCTGCGTTGAGGTGTGTGTTAATGTTGAATAGGTGTGTGCTCGGAGTGTCACTTATAAAGCTATGACTGGATGAGCTGGTTTCTGAGTTGAGCGTGTAGGATTCTGCGTTGCTCTGCTTTTTTTTCTGCTTAAGCTCTCTTATTCTTATAACGATATCGTTAAGCACGTTCATAAATGCGATAAAGCCTTCGTAGGGTGTTTCATAAGGATTAAAGTATTTGTGGACATCACCATCTGAGAACCACTTGATACACATATAGTAGAAGTGGTCGCTGGTAGTGAGTTTTCTCCAATCATTTAATAGTTTGGGGTCGTTGGTTTCTTTCACAAGCCTTCCTATTTTGTAAAGCTCGTTAGCAGCAGCGTTTTGTAATGAGTTACCAAGCCATGCGCTCAGATCCCTTTCAATATCAGCCCAGGATACGAAGTTGTGTATGTCAAGCTCTGCAACCACAGGGTATCTGCTAGAAGCCTCGCTTACAGTCACAAAATCATTATCAGGGTGTTTTAGTATCTCTGAGGGGAGGTGTTCTAAGAATTCAAAGATTCCTGTGTCTTCCCATTGGTGCTCTCCAAAAGTCTCGTAGTCCATGAATAAGTTGACTACGTAACCATTCCCGTTTGCTGCTGAGACCCACTGAGCATACTTGTCTACTGTGAGTGGGTACTCCTCCCATCCCTTGTTACTGAATCTGAAAGCAACATCATCGCTGAGCTTATAGTTCTTAAGTAACAGCTTCATCTTATTAGCTGTTTTCGGGGTGTAGACGTAGTTCGGGCTTCTCCATCCTAGGATGTGGTCTGCTCCTTCTGCAAGAATGGTTTTGTAGCCGAGACTCTGCACAAAGCTTGCAAGTTCATTATTGTATATGAGTTCTGTATTCCTAAATGCTTTTGGTTCTTGACCAAACAAATCCTTTATTTTCTTTTTATGCATGAGAACTTGTTCTTTGAACTCTTCTTTGTCAAACAAGAAGGCTAGGGAGTGATAGTAAGTCTCATTAAGGAACTCCACGCACCCTGTTCTTGCTAGTTGCCTGAAGGAATAGATTACTTCAGGGGCGTATTTCTCGAATTGTTCAAGAGCCACTCCTGAAATGCTAAAGCTTACCTTGAATCTTCCTTTGTGCTTTTTGATTAGTCTTAATAAGAGGTTATTGGTAGGTAAATAACATTTTCTTGCTACTTTTCGGATAATCTCTTTGTTTTTTTGCTCATCAAAATAATTTGAGTTGTTGCCTATGTCAAACACAGAGTACTTTCTTAGTCTCTCGGGTTGGTGAACTTGGAAGTAAAAACAAACTGATACCATATTCTATTTCCTCCTTAGCACTTCCTTATATATCTCTATGCACTTCCTTGCAGGCTCTTCCCATGTCATGCTTCTGACTTCGAGGAGGCCGTGATGTTTTAACTGGTCGTGTAGGTTTCTGTAGTGAAGTACTGCGAGTATCTTATTAGCAATATCATTCACATCCCAGAAGTCTACTTTCAGGACGTGGTTAAGCACTTCTGATACTCCGGATTGCTTTGATATTATTGCTGGTGTTTCTTGCCACATGGCTTCTAGGGGTACTATGCCGAAAGGTTCGGATACTGAGGGCATAACAAACACGTCTGCTATCTTGTTAAGTTTCGCTACTTCTTCTCTTGTTACAAAGCCGGGGAATATGAACTTATCAGCTATTCCTAGTTCTGCGACTCGTTCAATAATTCTTGGGAGCATATCCCCTGTTCCTGCCATTATGAACTTAACATTAGGATCTTTTTCAAGTACTTTTTTTGCTGCTTCCACAAAGTAGTCAGGTCCTTTCTGTAAGGTTATTCTTCCTATGAATAACACTATTTTGTCTGTTTCTTTTATCTTGCTTGCATCATGATAAACATTGGTATTCATAGCTTCTGCAGCGTTATGTACTACGCGTATCTTGTCCGGCGGGACTCCGTAACTGTTGATAAGCCTTTGTTTTATGAAATTACTAACAACGATTATAAGGTCTGCTGCGTGCATGCCTGCGCGTTCTATCTCGTATACTCTTTGGTTGACACTCATACCTCCTGTTTTGTCAAACTCTGTTATGTGAACATGGATGACTAAGGGTTTTCCTGTTGCTTTCTTAGCTTCTATTGCTGCTGGGAAAGTCCAATGATCATGAGCATGGATTATATCAAAGTCTTCTTGCATGGCGATTAGTCTTACTTTGCGTGCGAATAAGTAGGCTTCTTGGAATACGTTCGGTCCGTACAGGGCTTTTGCTCTTTCTCTTGGGGAGAGGGAGGCAAGGTATTTTCTGAACTCTTCGTCATAGCTTTCTGGTGTTTCATAGGCTCCTAGCAGGCTATCTATTTCTTTTAATCTGAACCGCATCCTGGGGAAGAGGTGGTCTGCTATGAGTATTCTCATATAGTCACTGCGTATCATTCTAGGACCAAAAGGCATAACATAGATTATGTCTACTCCTTGTTGGCATAAGGCTCTTGTTAAGTGGTAGCAGACCATGCCTACTCCGCCTGCAAAAAAGGGTGGTAATTCCCACCCGAGCATTAATACTTTCAAAGTATTCCTCACCTTCTTTTTCCCAGGGTAAAAATTTTTAAAAAAATTAAAAATAACAGTTTTTTTAGGTGCTCCTAAACCCAATTAATTATTAATTCTTAATTAAATTAGGGGTTTAAGGAGTGATTTATTCAATTTATTTC
>DRSY01000061.1 GCA_011372335.1 Candidatus Woesearchaeota archaeon
ACAACACCACATTCACAACAGGAGAAACCTGCGAATTCATACACCCACTATGCTACAACAGACCAAAAGGCTTCACAGCCACACTCATAAACAAAACCACCAACACAATCACAGAATACACATGCTGCGAAGGACCAAGCAAAACATACCCGTTAATGAAAACCAAAATAAAAGGCGACGTAGAAAACCTGTACGACTACGTCATCAACGTACAACTAGGCGGGAGACGCGTAAAAATGCACATACTCACATGGGACTAAAGGAGGGGAGGGGAGAAAACTTCTTTTTTTGGATAACAACGAGTGAGAGGAGGTGTTTTGGTATTAACCCGGATGTTTTTAAGGCTTATGATGTGAGAGGAGTGTATCCTAGTGAGATTAATGAAGAAGTGGGTGTTGCTGTTGCTAAGGCGTTTAGTTTTTTTTTGAACGCTGATAGATTAGTGGTGGGCAGGGATGCTAGGGTTTCTTCGCCTCTGCTTCACAAAGCGGTTCTCTCCGCGTTAATAGAAGTAGGTGTTGAAGTGTGTGATATAGGGGTGTGCACGACTCCTCTGCTTAGCTACTCTGTTGCTAAGAAGGGTTTTGCTGGGGGTATAATGATTAGTGCTTCTCATAATCCTCCTGAGTATAATGCTTTTAAGTTGATTAGGAGTCCTTGTATACAATTATCAAGTCCTGGTGGCTTGGATGAGGTTAAGAAGCTAGCATTGAATCCTGGTATTAAAGAGGAGGTTAAGGAGAGGAGAGGACGAGTTGAAGAGCTGAGCATCCTAGGAGAGTATGTTAATGAGTTGTGTGACAAGTTCGTTGAGATAAAGGGTGCTGGGTTAAGGGTGGTGGTTGATTACGGTAATGGTATGGGGAGTATCACTGCGAAGCCTGTGTTTGAGAAGCTCGGCGTAGAGGTTATTCCGTTATATGAAGAAGTGGACTGCACTTTCCCTAATCACCCTGCTAATCCTGTGGATGAGAGGAATGTTGAGGAGTTAAGAAAGGTAGTTGTGGAGGAAGAAGCAGATTTAGGCTTGGCTTTTGATGGCGATGCTGACAGAGCGTTTTGTGTTGATGAGACAGGAAGGATTATTTATCCTGATATTATAACAGCGATCCTTGTTCCTTTTGAACTAAGAGGGAGGAGTGATAAAAGGGTTTATTATGACTTAAGGTTCAGCAGGGTTGTAGAGGATGTTCTTAAGAAGAATCATGGTAAGGGTGTTATGATGCGTGTAGGCAACCCTTTTTATAAGGAGAAACTCTTACGTGAAGGAGGGGTTTTTGCTGCTGAGCTGTCAGGTCACATGATGTTCCAAGACCATTATTGTATTGATGACGGCTTATACTCTGCTCTTAAGGTGATGAGAGCGATGATTCTTAGCAAGAAGAAGCTTTCAGAAATGGCAAAGCCTTTGATGAGGTATTATCAAAGCCCTGAGATAAGTGTTAGGGTTGCTAAGCCCGACGCGATTCTTCAAAGGGTGAAGCGTGCTTTTAGTGATGGGAGGCTCCTTGATATTGATGGTGTCTACGTGGAGTACCCTGACTGGTGGTTTAGTCTGAGGAAGAGCAATACAGAGCCTGTTGTTAGGCTGAGATTAGAAGCTGATTCTAAGGAGAAGCTTGAAGAGATGAAAGAGAAGATTCTAGGCATGATAAAGGGATGAGTGAATAAGAAAAAAACAAAAACTTTTTTAAAGGGTTGTTTATTCTCGTGGTTGTTGAGAGAGAAAAGAGCGCGGATGAAAAGACCGTTTTCAAGATAAAACCAAGTGCTTTTTTCTCTGAACGGTCAAAAGTAAAAGAGGTTTCAGGAAGAGTATGAAAAAACCTCGGAATATGAGTAAACCAAAAGATAAGCATAAAGTTAATCCTCTGAAGCCGAGTATGCGTGAGAAGAAGCGGTACGTAGCGTATGAGATTATGAGCGATAAGCCTGTAAGAGGAGGTGATAAAGCTCTTATTAGGAGGATAAATGAGTTACTAGGTGTTTTTAGCACCAGCAAAGCCGGTGTTATGAGTGTGAAGTATAATAATGCTAGGCAGAGAGGCGTACTAAGAGTGGATAGGAAGTTCGTTGATCATATAAGGAGTTGTTTTGTAATGATTAAACATTTAAATAATGAGGAGGTACTGATAAGAACCCTTAGGGTTAGTGGCATGATTAATAAGCTTAAAGACATCATTGCTTAAAGGCGGGTAAAGGGTTGGTGCGTGAAGGAATAAAAGCGTGGTGCTTGGGCTTTTTTATAGGAGGGAACTAAAAAAAATGGTTAATGAGGATTATTATGTTAATGAGGATTATTATTTATATGGACAAAAAGTTGTGAGGTGTGAGAAATGCAACCTATTCAGCATCAGATGATGGGGTATGACCGGGCTATTACTATGTTTAGTCCGGATGGCAGATTATTACAAGTAGAGTATGCTAAGAAAACAGTGAGGCTTGGGAACACAGCTATTGGCATGGTGTGCAAGGACGGGGTCCTCCTTGTAACTGATAAGAGACTGGTTGACAAGCTTGTAGTACCAGAGGCTGTTGAGAAGATATTTAAGATTGATGATCATATAATGTCTACTGCTGCGGGTATTATTAGTGATGCACGAGTACTTGTGGAGCAGGGTCAGATAAAGGCTCAGCAGCACAGAGTAACGTATGATTACCCTATAGACACTGTGAGTATTGTGAAGCATATATGTGATATTAAGCAGATATGCACTCAGTCAGGGGGTTTAAGACCTTTCGGGGTTTCACTCTTAATAGCGGGCGTGGATGAGAATGGTAAGAAGCTTTTTGAAACCGACCCCACAGGCATCTTCTACCAGTACAAAGCCACTGTTATTGGGGAGGGAGAGCCTGAAATCGAGGAGATTCTGCATAAGGAGTACAAGGAGAGCTTAACTATTGATGAAGGATTAAAGCTGTGTCTGAAGGCTTTAAAAAAAGTGCTTGATCAGAACTTCAGTGCTGAGAGGATTGATGCTGCTTATATCCGCGAGGATGAGAGGGTTATGAAGAAGATCCCAAAGGATAGGATTAAGAAGCTCTTATGAAGTTAAAAATATTTTTTTTGTAAGGAAGGAAAAAAATAATGGAAAAAAATAATAAGAGAAAAGAAAGGAGAGTTAAAGAAAGGTAAGAAAAATAAAAGGAGAAAAGCAGAGTAAAAAAAACACAGGATGTGATTAAGAGGGGATTAAGGTTTTTAAGGTGAAAAAGGTGGTTTTATATGCGTCAGACTTATGATAAGGAAAAAATAAGTCTGAATGTTGCTAGACTAAGAGCTCATGGTAAGAATTTTGAAGTAGTGATAGACCCGGATAACGCTGTTAAGTATAGGCATGGACAAGCAGATATAAGGGATGCTTTGAAATCAGAGAACATATTCAGGGATGCTGTGAAGGGAGAACTAGCCAGTGAGCAGGATATGAAGGAAGTGTTCGGCACTGATGATAATCTGATAATAGCAGGGAGGATTATTAATGAAGGAAGCATCCAGGTGAGTGATGAGTATAGGGAGAAGCTGCGGGAGGAGAAGAAAAAAGCAATTATCGAGATGATATTAAGG
>DRSY01000009.1 GCA_011372335.1 Candidatus Woesearchaeota archaeon
ACTATAGCTGAAACAATTGATAAGAAACTAAAAAAGACAGGCATTCCAGAACCCTTTAAGAGGTTTATAACTAACTGCGTTCAGGAGTACTGCTCTGACGGTGAAAACCTAAAAAAAGAATTTGAAGAAGCTGTAAGCCAGTACCTTGAAGCCAGGGTTAAGAAAAGAGCTGTTGATGAGTTCAAGGCAAAACTGAAAAAGAAGCTTATTTCAGGAATAGTTACAGGAACAGTTATTGCTGGGCTTGGAATAGGTTTTCTTTGGCTTGGATACATAAGTCCCAAACCAGATTATGCGAATAAGACAGATATTATTACTCTCTCGAAAATTAGAGAATTTGACAAGAGCGGAATAATTCTAGAAATAGATCATGTGTATAATAATGATTTAGGAAATTTAAAATTAAATGATGACTATGATAACCTCTTAACTTATCACCAGAATAAGTATAAGAACAAGACCTTGGTTGATAAGATAGTTACAGAATGGATAAAGACAGCATCTGAGATGGAATCTGAATTTATTGATAATGAAACAAGGAGAAGTGTGATAAGCCCTGTTGATTATCATCAGAGACACAGTATTCTCTTCAGAGGTGAAAGCCCGTCCATGCCAACAGTATTTCTTAACGAGTACATCCGTGATTTGCTAGGATACGCAATTAGTATTAACCAGGTTAGTAAGAATGTTGCTGATTTAGAAGACACCCTTACAACAACTTACTTAGGCACCAACCTAGTATATAAGGCCCAGAAAGCAGCTAATAGCTTTGAATTTGATAAGTATATCTGTGCAAAAGACGAACAAGGCAAGTATATTATTCCTGAGGCAAGGCAGAAATTCCTTAAGAGACTAGTATATAATGTTTCTGTTAATCCTGAGCTTTCTCAAAGTATTCGCTTAAAATAGGGCTTGTTCCGATTTGTATTAACCTGAATAATTCTCTTATATGAGAAAGAATAACCGCTTCTTGTCCTCTTGCTTGCTCTAAGTATTTGTAGCACTTGCCAAACTGGTATTCTTCTTTTAACTGGTTTATCTTATGGATGTATTTTATGTCTTTCTTATAATAAGCATTATAACAGAGTTGAAAGTATTCTTCAAGCTTATCTAACAAATCAATTATTTTCTTCTCCTTGATTGGTTTGTGTTTTGAAGCGTAAAGGTAAAGGTAGTAATAATTGTGCTCAATATGCATCAGGAAAGTAAGTAACTCCCAGTCCAGGCTTGGGTTTTCTATTTCAAATCTTTCTTTTGTGAGTATTCTTCTGCAGAAAAGAATGAACTTATCCTGCTGGTCTCTGAACTCCCGGAGTTCTTTTAAACTGTTAAACTTGCTTTTTTTGAAATCATTGCTTATTATCCTCTGGGTTTCTCTTATTATCAGGAAGATTCTTCTTAGCATAACATCATATTTTTCTCCTGCTGGCTCTGAGATATTCTCTATTCCGCACGTATTCTGTTCTATTCCTGTAACCTCAAATCCTAACAGCATATTATTCGTGATTTTTTTTATCTCATCTTGAAGTTCTTTAGAAGTGTTTGTTATGGTTATTGTATCAAATCCTCTCCGGTAAAGATGTGTGAGGATGTTTTTGAGGTCTGCTTTGTTTTCTTCTGTTATCCTTATGCTTATTTGTTTTTTCTCTTTTACTTCTGTGTCTAGGATTAAAGCCGTGCCTTTTTCTTTAATATCTATTTGGTCTCCTGGTTTTAAGCCTTTCTTATCAGCCCATTTCTTTGGCAGGTAGACTGTGAAGCCACCACTTCCTTGCTTTATCACTTTTCTCTTCATACGGATATATGGGATTTATTTATATTTAAAACTTTCTATTTTAATATTATTAATATTAATAATATCAGAAAAATATTAATAACCCATCGTTCTTACTATTATTATCACCATTAGAAAGTAGTTACAATAGGGGGAATTAAAAATGTTATGCGAAATATGTGGTTATGAGTGGACTCCGAAAGTAGAGCAGCCAAAATCCTGTCCAAGGTGTAAACGCAGGTTTGACTATCCTAGAAAAATAAAACAGATACAAGCAGAGGCTTGATTCAAATGAAAAAGCTGAGACAACCAGGAAAAAAAGCACTAAGCACTTTACTAATACCTATTGCACTAGTAGGATCAATATATTTAGCACCAAAGAAAACTCATGCAGATATTAATGGTAGTCTAGAAGCAATAGTATCAGAGAAAAAAGAGAATTCCTATGCCAGACTAAACGGCTTTTACCAACTACCAGGAGAGATAAACGGATTTACCTTTCTTGAGTTTTACAAGGATGGCAAAGGATTCTTTGGTAAGAGTATGCTAACCAAAGGCTTGTCAAAGACATTTTCAGTAAAAGGTGAACTAGTCCATATTAATGAGCCAGTGACCTATGCAGGAGTAGGACTAGGATTAAACCTCCCCATGCCTAAAGGAAGTTATGGTTCATTAAAAGTATTGCCTGTGTGGGTTGACAAGCAAGGAAAGTATGCTCCTAATAAGGTAATAGTTGGCTATGTTGCTGGAGCAGACCTGGGCAAAGGATGGAGCATGAGCAGCTTTGGAGAAGCAAACATAGCAGCAAAACAAGGCCCTAAATGGTGCTATGGAGAAGTAGCTGTTACAAAGGAAATAGGCAAAGGAGTGAATGTTGGTTATATCCCTGCATTAAAACCAGTAGGAAAGCTAGCGCCAAAACTAGAGCACAGAATAGGAGTACAAATCAGGTTTTAAAATAAGAAATACGGGGTTGAGACAAAATGAGTGATGAGAAATCATGGAAGGAAAAAGCCTTAGAAGCTATTGCAATACTAAAAAAGATTTCACAGCCACCATTACAATACGCTACGCTCTTAAACATACATCCAGAAAATGATACAGTAGATATAGCCCTACCAAGCGGGAACACCTTTGTTGTTTATTATGATACTCGATTAAAGAATAAGTTAAAACCAGGACAGACAGTACAATTATCTCCTGAAACCTATGCTGTTGTAGGGATAGGCGGAGACATCCAGAACAGAAGTGCAACAATAGTGAAAGATATCTTGGATGATGGACGTGTAAAGATAGATTTTCAAGGGAAAGACAGGGTAATTCATAGCGTTGTTGACGGACTGAAAATAGGGGACAGCGTTATTGTAGATAATAGCTACAGCATAATTCTTGAGAATATAGGAAACACAACCAAGGCTTATAAGATAGACAAAGTCCCTAAAGTACCTTGGAGTGCAATAGGAGGACTAGAAAAAACAATAGAAGAGATTCAGGATGCTATAGAGCTTCCTTTTGTTCACAAAGAGATTTATTCTAAATTCCCTAACAAGAAACCAGTAAAGGGAGTTCTTCTTTACGGCCCTCCTGGATGCGGGAAGACAATGCTTGGAAAAGCAATAGCCTACAACCTAGCTTTAAGGCAAAAAGAACAAAATGGCGGAAGCCTAAACGGACACTTCCTGTATGTTGCAGGACCAGAGTTCTTACAAAAATTTGTTGGGGTAGGAGAAG
>DRSY01000005.1 GCA_011372335.1 Candidatus Woesearchaeota archaeon
AAAAAAAACAAAAAATAAAAAAAGCAGTTCACACACTCTAATCCTATTCTGATTCTAATATAACTAAGGTTTTTTAAATTTTGTTGTTCTCAACCTTTTTTTTTTATCTTCTTAGTTATCTTCTTTGATTATCTTCTTAATAGTATTCTTTCCCCCATGAACCATGCCGCGCTTAGAAGAAGAAGAACAACCATCAAGCCGAGGACAAAATCAAATTCTGCTCCGAACATCCAAACACCAAGGAGCCTAATACAAACGTATATTATGAAGACATCCCTTATCACCCCTCTTATACCTGTTCTCATCTTTCACCTCTGTTTCTTCTTCCACTCCTCTATTAACAAGCCGCGAAGATTATCATCATGCACTCTTCCAGTCGCCTTTGACCTTAAGCTTTTCCGCCGTCTCCCCTCGAATACAAAACCAAATTTTCTTGCTAACGCATTCGAGGCTTTGTTCTCAACAAACGCATTCCAGTTAATGCGCCTGAGCTTAAGCTTCTCAAACCCGAACTTAAGCACAGCCTCTATAGCCTCGGACATTATCCCCTGCCCCCAGTAATCCTCTCCTAGCCAGAAACCGATTCTTCCTGTGCCTTGGAACCTGTCAACATGCGTCAAAGAGATTACGCCTATAAACCTCTTCTCAGATTTCAGCTCGATAGCCATCTGGTAGTTAGCCCTTGGTTTTTCCTTTGACTCTTTTATGCACATAGCCACCCAGGACTCAGCATCCCTCCTCCTATACGGATAAGGAACTTTTAAGAGATACCTTGAAACATTCAGGTTGTTAGCATTCCTCACAATATCCTTAACATCTGATTTTTTGATTTCCCTGATGATCAGTCTTCTTGTTACAAGCCTCATATTAAAGAATGCGCGCCCGGAGGTGGATAAGCTAGTCAAGCACTAGTTTACCCTGCTCCTTCCTCTGCTCCGCAACCCTCAAAGCACTCTTGTCTAAGCTTAGGGCTGCTCTGTTCCCAGCCTGACCCGGTTCGCAGAGATAAGAGCCAATGAGGACAGAGCCTCCTCGGTTAGAGCAGGACTAATGCTTAAAAAGCAAACCGCCCCCCGGGCTTCGGCCCCCACAAATATCCGTTTTGGGTTACAGGGGAGGATAAGCCCCCCGGCCTAGCAATAATAAGGGAAGACTTTATTATTTAAAAAGCTTCCTAACACTTGGCTTTGCCACTAAAAAAAACCAAAAACCTTATTAACCAGGTTACACCTTCCCTACTGTGTCGGGGGGTGTTTAATTGGAGAACCTAATCTTATTTCTGGGAACAGGAGGAGACTCAATAGTTGTTGGTAAACAAATAAGAGCCAGCGGGGGGATGGTGCTTGAGCTTGAAGGTAACCAATTCCTACTCGATCCGGGTCCTGGGTGCTTAGCACGAGCAAAACAAGCTGGTATTAGTATTAGGAACACTATTGCTGTTCTTGTAAGCCACGCACATACTAATCACTCCAATGACTTGAACTGCGTGCTAGAAGCCATGAGTGTATCAGGCCTTGACCGTATAGGTGTTCTCGTTGCTAATAAGAAGGTTATTAATGGTGATGAAAAAGAGCTTCCTGTGCTTAGAAACAGGAACAGGGGTTTTGTTGAAAAAATCCTTGAACTAGGAGCAGGAGCAAAAATAGGAATTAATAATATTAATATAAGGACTACAAAGACCAAGCATTTTGACTCCGAAGGCATAGGCTTCATATTCGAAACACCCAGGTACAGCATTGGCTACACCTCGGACACAGAATTCACAGAGGAGATCGCTGACCAGTACAAGAGGTGCGGTATGCTCATCCTTAATTGTAAGCACCCTAAGGGTATTAGGGAACCAGGTCATCTTAACACCGAGGACGCTGTGCTATTCTTAAAAAAAGCAAAGCCTAAACTAGCAGTGATAAATCATTTCGGGATAAAAATGATAGAAGCCAACCCGTTATACGAGGCAAGGGAGATACAGAAGGAAAGCGGAGTGGAGGTAATAGCTGCAAAGGACGGATTATTAATCAACCCAGTATCTTTCTCTTCAAGAATGAGACAGATAAGCCTTGAGCCTTTCAGCGAATAAATAAGAACAAGTTTTCTCCCTTAAAGGGTTCATAACAACGTGATAATAACGAATCCTGCAAAGCAGCCCATGGTTATGAAAGGCATTGCCGGGTAGAACTTATCCTTCTTTGCGAACACGAACAAGAATGTAAGCGCGATCGTAGTAGTCAGAGTTATTATTAGGCTTTGATAAAAAGCCATGCTCCTAGCAACCTCTGTTGCTACTCCTGCTCTAACAAATTTGTTTGCAAGCCAATGCATCACAACCCCGGTGAAGATAAGAGGAAAAGCAACGTCACCCCCTCCGAGAATAGCGTTTTTTCTCTGAACCACTCGCCTTGTTTTTATTCTCTTCGGGCTCTGAACGCCTCGTATAAGTCTCATAGGCATCGCACTCACACCTTGCTCTCTAGGAGCATCCTTTCCAGTAGTATAAGGTATGAACAAACCCGCGAACACCCTGCTCTTAGTCTGAAACCTAGCCATCCTTACCATGTGCTTACTCTTAAAAACAGCGATGAAGTCGTACACAGAGACAAGAACTAAGAGAAGCGCAATCCATAGAACCCTGTCTTTAAAAAGACCTACAATAAAAAAAGAGATTCCTGCGTACATCAGCACTTCTGTAAGGTTATGTATGAACACGTTCGGCTTGAAGAGCTTTAACAAAGCAAGTATAAGAGCTAATAATAAAGCAACATGGTATTTAAGAATAACCCCTAGGGCAAGGCTTATAGCAAGGAATACTGCTATGAAAAACCATGCTCTCCACAAACTCACTTTTCTTAACCGGATAATTAAAAGCACGATAACTGTTCCAATAGCAACACCTACCACTACGTATAGTAACACAGCCTCCCCGCTCATCCGCGGAAGCTCACCAAGAACTGTTTCCTCATACCCCACAACCTTCACACCAGCTTTTTCACTGATAAGCTTATGATTAATAAGGGCTAAGCCTACTATCTGAGCGAGTACAAAGAATAAAACCAGTAACACAGTGATCTTCAAGTCGTGCTTCATACAAAGACGTGTGTTAATAACTAGTATTTAAGAGTTTGGGGGGATGAAAAAATAAGTGGCTTTATTAATAACCTAAAAAAAAGGTTTCAAGCTAATCTTAAACCCTAAACAAAACAGGACGACAAGAGATTAAAAAAAACAAAAAACCTTATATACACCTTTAACACCACTCTTCACCTCAACTAAAAAAAAAGGAAAATGCGATTAGCTAACAATATAAGAGTCTGTGTTTTTGTAAAACCAGAGGATGATGAGGCTGCTGTCAAAGAGCACTTACTCAGCCTCTTCCCTTTTGACTTAGAACACGAAAAAATTGCTGTTTTAAGGAGTAAGGCAACTGGGTTTAACCAGCGCGAGATAATCATACTAGAAGTTGAGCTTAAAAAGGAAAAACACACCAACACCTTCCTCAAATC
>DRSY01000014.1 GCA_011372335.1 Candidatus Woesearchaeota archaeon
CTATAGAATTCTTAGGGCTAGTATTATTCCTTGATTATTTCATAGGATTAATAATTCTTTTGTTCAGAGACAGAATAATAACTATTCTAAAACAAACCTCTAAGAAGACTCTTACAGACAAGGACTTTAAAGCTTTCAGAAACAAGGATGAGCTTCACAAACTAATAGACGCATTTGAATTAGACACTCTGCCTAAAGCCAAGCTTTTTGATACTGAAAAAGCTGATATTCACTTAAAAGAAGTTAAGCCTGATAAAGAAGAAGAAACAAAGGAAAAAGAAGAAACTAAGAGAAGAGAAGAAAAAGCAAAGGAAGAAGAAAAAAAAGAAATAAGAAAAGAAGAGCAACCACCAGAATTCAGAGCAGCATCCTTCTTTGAGCACATGAAAGAAAAAGAAGAAAAGGAAAAAGAAGAAGAGCCTAGAATAAGAGAGTTAAAAGAAGCTCCTAGAATAGACTTTGAAAAAGTAAAACAAGACCTTGAAAGGATAGACACAAATGTTAAAACTATTAGCGAGAAGATAAGAAGGATAAGCGAGAGAGCAATCCAGGAAGGAATGAAGAGAAAAAGCGAAGAAAAAGAAAAGAGAAAAGCAAAACAAAAAAAGCTGAAGAAAAAAGAAATGAAAGTATACGCTTCAAAAACCGGGAACAAGTATCATTATGACAAGAACTGCCTGGGGCTAAAAAGAGTAAGTAAAAAGAACCTTGTTACATATACTAATTCTAGAGAAGCAAGAAGAAAAGGGTTAAAAGCCTGTGGGATTTGCAAGTAATGGCGGGTTAATTTTGGGATATTAGACTAATTTATCTAAGCGGATGGTTTCCCTGCGCTGACTGCGCAAAATCAATAATTGAAGCTGGCATTAAATTAGCATTAAAAGACTTGTCACACCAGACGAGGTTTACCTTGACAAGAGTAAGCACATACTTATACCAACTCTCCAGAACCAGCCTTATAACTTTGAGATGGCAGAAGAGCAGATGAGAAAGAAAAAAATAGAGATAATTACTGAGCCTAGAATAAGGCCCTGCAGGAAATAAAAAATAGATTTACCACTCATAAAGATTTCTTTGGTCCTTATTGTACTTTTCCAGTCTTTTTGGGGGATGAACCTGTTTCCATTCAAAACCCCACTTTCTCAGCATGTCTAATGCATTAGGACTAATCCTTGGGCTTGCAACCACACCCTTAACATGTTCTATTCCTTTCAACTCCTTAATCTTCTCAACATACCTTCTTAGCTGGGTAACGCATTGCAGGCTTGCAGTGTACCTCTTACACTCAACAACAACAAGGTTACCCTTCTTATCATGACCGAACACGTCTATAAACCCGAACTTGGTGTGCTCCTCTCTGCTCAGAGGCTTAAAATCAGGGCTTATAAGCTCTGGCTTTGCTTTTATCATATCACTCATATCCTTTTCTGTGCCCACAATTTCTAGTTTTAAACCGTCCTCTAACTTGTGACTCATAAAATTGTATACTCTGAAAATATCAATATCAAGGTAGTCTTTGTACTCAAGATTCCTGGTTTTCAAAACAAGGCGATTCTCAACACGCTCTAACTCTATCCTAGAATTAGGCTTCATATAATTAACAGGGTTGCTGCCTTCTGGCTGGTGCACAAGCACGGTGTTGTCGCTTTTCACAATTATTACTCTGTCGCCTCTTGCCAGAAAAGCCTCTGCTCTCCCACTATACTTTACCTCGCAGTTACAGAAAAAAACTATTGATTCATTCCTAGCAAGGGCTTCTTCGAATCTTACTCTGAAATCAATTAACTCCATGACAAGAAAAGAATATTTGAACACAATAAAAATGTTTGGTTTATTCTTGGTTATTAATACTCGCTTAGTTTCCTCTGGATCTTTAAGTTGTTAAGCAAGACGCTTTTCCTCAGGATGAGTTCGGTATTCAACCCAAACTTCTTCTTAACAAGCACTTTAGCATATCTTAGCATTAACTCTTTTGAATCAAATATTACTGGTTTTTTAGAGAGGGTTTTCCTCACTGCTTCTCTCACAACCCACACCCCTAAAGGCGCATAGTATTCTCCTGTTATGAACCTTAATAATAACACTGATGCCTGCCTTTGAATCTTTTTTAAATGTTCAAGCACAGGAAGCCTTGCAGCATAGTAACCTCCTGCTGTATTACTCGCATAAGTTTTTCTACCATCATAACCTTCATAATCACTCATTATTGTTACGCCTTCTGAATCATGCCATGTACTCCTACCCACATAAGTTTCAAACAATTCGTAACTCCATACTTCAGGGAAGAATAATGCAATGTAGTAATTACCAAGGTATCCTCCGAAAAACGCAGCGTAATCATAAAGATCATACTCCTTGACTTGCTTTATAATCCTCTTTGCAAGTGCATCATCAACCGCAGTAATACTCCACCTTGTTGGCACTAGTTTCCTCTCCTTCTTAACCCCTAAGTTACCTGTACTTAGAAGTCGGGCAAGGTAATGCTCATCAATACTCTTATTATAAAGGTAAGTAATCGCTTGGCTGGCTTTGAAGTCAATATCATCAACAACCCTGTCAATGATCCTTGGTATTCGCGGGTTCTCTGTAATCCGGGCTTTTTTCAGTTTCACTCTTGGTCCATGAGGAATTGTGTCCTGTTCAAAACTCAGGGTGAATGTTGGTTTTTTTGTAAGGTGAACCTCTATATCAACGGGTTGCTCTGCCATCGCTACTTCTTTGCTTATTTTCATCAATCTTTCTTTAAACCCGGTTATTCGGCTCTTAAAATTAGAGTTAATCAAGCTGCTTCTTAGACGTATTATCTTTGCAATGCTATAATTCTCTCTTGACCATAGACTAGGATTATCATGCTCCTCGTACTCTTCTGCGCTGAGGATCCCTACACTGACTTCTGGGTAGCCATGCCTGCCAACAAATACGTTTGGGCTCTGACCAAAGAATTCCTGCTTTGCCCTTATATTAAACTTTTTCTGAGCTCCTATCTTTACCATGATAGGACAGAAAGTTCTGCCGCAGATACGCGGGTCGCGTCCTTTACACTTAATACACCGTATATTCATTAGGGGAAAAGGAGTTATGAATTAGGATAAAAAGGTTTTGGAAGCCTTTAAGGTTTTTGGCTTTCATAGAATTCTTTCTGGGCTTTTACTTTTTTGATGTACTGCCTTGTCTCTGCGAATTTAAGGTGTTTATTAGCTTTTGCTCTTCCCGGTCCTGCGTTGTAAGCACCGAGTGCTTTGTCCACATCTCCTTCGAAGAAGTTGTAATACTTGCCGAAATAAGCCACGCCAGCTCTCAGGTTGGTTAACGGGTCTTTTATTACTTCTTTGAAATCATAACCCATCTCTTTTGCAGCGAGCTTTGTGACTTGCATTAAGCCGTAGGCAGTTAGGATTTTGTTTCCGTTCTTATCGGTTTTGTATTTGAACTTCCCGTTCCCTATAGGTATTAGC
>DRSY01000119.1 GCA_011372335.1 Candidatus Woesearchaeota archaeon
GATGAGACTATCTGCACCAATATAATAAGGGATTGTTATAACCACGAGAATAATTATTTTATGGTTAGTAATGGTCACTTCTCTGAGTTCTATGCTCGGGATTTTGGGTGGTGTGTTCACGCAGTACTAAGGCTTGGTTACAGGAAAGAAGTTATTAACACCTTAGAATACGCTCTCATGGCTTATAAGCGTCATGGCAGTATAGAACAAGCAATCAGTCCACGAGGTAAAGCTTTTACTTTTCCTCATACCTATTCTCCTGACGCCCTTGCTTTCATAATAAGGAGTCTTAAGCTTGCAAGAGCAACGACTCTTGTAAAGAAACACAAGGTTTTTCTTGAACAGGAAATAAGGCGGTATTATAACACGGTTATCAACAAAGCCACGGGTCTTGTTAGGAAGGATAAGCTTTTTAGTTCTATGAGGGATTATGCGATTAGGCAGAGCTCTTGCTACGATAATGTTATGACTGGAATGCTAGCCAATGATTTGAAAGAACTAGGCGTGTTGATTAATCCTTTTAAGAAGTATGATTATAAGAGAATACTGATTGAGAATTTCTGGACAGGACGTTATTTTCTTAATGATTTATCAGGTGATAGGAGCGTAGTCGGAGATGCTAATGTTCTGCCTTTCTGGAGTGGCTTGATAACTAATAAGAAGATGTTAAGGAAGACGATTAACACTATTACTGCGGAGGGCTTGGATAACCCTTTCCCTTTGAAGTATGCTAGGAGCAGGTTCAAGGAGCACAAAATGATACTCCTAGACTTCTTAGTTAGGAATTACCAAACAGATTCTGTTTGGGCTCATCTCGGTATGATGTATATTGAAGTACTTGCTAGGATTAATAAGAAGCTCGCTCAGAAGCATCTCTGCCAGTATAAACGCCTTGTTGAAAAGCATAAGAACTTCCTGGAAGTATACGACGCGGAGGGGCGGCTTTTCAAATCCTTGTTTTACTACGCTGATGAGGGCATGCTCTGGGCTGCTAATTATTTGCACTTAAGAAGACTATTATTACAAAACGTTTAATAAAATTAATAAAAAGTTAAAAGTATGAGAGGCTTATAGGGGGTGGGTGGAGCTACGCGTATTTCTCTTTCTTAGTCCTCACAGTTTTTATGAACTCCCTTGCTGCTTTTGAGAACCTTACCTCGCTCCCAATAACCAGGTTCTTCTTTTTCTTGATACAATCAAGGAATTCTTCTGTGGTCTGAGCTTTGCACGCCACAACAACATGTCCCACCTCCCTTATGAGATGAGCGTCACTACCCCCAGTAACACATTTTCTGAACTTAGAAGCCCATCTAAGTGCAAGCCTGTTCATCCTTGGCAGCAGGGAAGCATTCATGACCTCTACTGCATCAACTTTTCTCAAGAGTTGTTTTCTTCTCGCAAAGAACCTATGACTCCTTCTGGGAGGATAAGTGTACGGGTGAGGTATGCTTTTAAGACAAGAATACTTATCGGCTTTCTCGATAATATCACTCATCCCCATATTAACCCGCACACTCCTCATCATCCTTGTCAAACTTGTGCGTGGCTCCCTTATAGGTAAACGATTATTCTTAACATACTTCTCATAGAACTCCTCCAAATCCTTTGCAGAGTAGAAGTAGAGTAGGAGCTCCTTGTTCTCCTTACTGTTCACTTCTATACCTGGGATTATCATAACCCTTCTCTGCTTACAAGCCTCTAATGCGCCTTCTGCTCTTACATGATCCGTTATTGCTACTCCTATACCCTGCTTTTCAGCTTTGTTAAGAATACTCTTCAAAGGAGTGCGTGTGTCATGCGAATACTTAGAATGAACATGCATGTCAATCATAGCATACTCTTTCCTTAACTCTGCAAGGCCGGGTTCTTGGAAGAGAATCCTATTATGAATCATGCTTATCCTTTAGTCCTTCTTCTTATACTTGTTTAGAAGCTCCATGGCTTTCCTACCATCAACCCTTCCCCTAAACCTCGCCATGAGCATACCCATCAAGGCGTTGATAGGAGCATCAGGGTTTTCCTTAACCAGTTTTCTTATTTCCTTCTTAAGCTCATCATCACTCATAACCTTATACTTCTCATAATCAGGTTTTTTTCCATGAGCAAGTTCTACTAAGATTTCGAAAACAGCACTCCTTGGTATGCTGCCCTTATCAGCTCTTAGGAATAACTCATCAACACACTCAAAAACACTTATTTCTTTTCCAAACCTGGCTTTTATCTCTTTCGGAGCATTAATAAGAGTGTCTGCTATGAATCTCGGTTCAAGACTCTTATACTTCCGGGTATACTTATCAAGATCAATGTTTTGTTTTACCACTTGTATTGCTAATTCAGGGCTTATACCATGCTTCTTAACCAGCTCCTTAACTCTTTCCTCTATCGTCTTAACCTTCCTGACACTACTCAAATCAGGTATTATCGGTGGTACGTCAGTCTCAGGGTACATCCTATCACTACCAGGCATAGGCCTTAAATAACTAGTGGTGAAGTCAGGCTCTGCTTTTCTAACCTCATCCTTAGGCTTCTTACCTTGTCTTATAAGCTTTAACTGCCTTTTAACCTCGTACTCCATAATCTTAGGAATGCTTTTTAACTCCTGGAATCCTTTTATCTCAACTCTTCCGCCTCCTCTTATACTGAGATTAACATCCTGTCTAATACTTCCAATACCCCTCCTGCACTTACCAGTGCTTCTGAGAATCATACCAATCTTAGCAGCCACATCCTTAGCCTCCTGAGGCGTCCTTATATCAGGGCGTGTTGCTATCTCAATTAAGGGTATTCCTAGCCTTGAAAGATTATAAATATCATAATTCTTTGTTCGCTTAATAATCTGACAAGCTTCTTCTTCTAAGCACACAGTGTCAATACCTATTCTTCTATTATTAACTTCTATGAACCCATTCATCCCTACAAGCATTGTCCTCTGAAAACCTGATGTATTAGAACCATCAATAACAGTTTTCCTCATAACCTGTATTTCATCAACTATGACGCAGTTAAGCATCCTAGCCACTTGCAACGCAGTTCTTAATGCTTCCTGATTCACTCGGTGGGGTGGTTCTTCATCTAGCTCAACAGCACAAGTAATATCATTATAACCATGATAAAGAAAGTATTTCTGTTTTTCTTGCTCATAAAGAGCTGCTCTGTCAACCCTGCCTTCTTCACCAGCACTTGCTCTTAGCCGCCTAATAACTCTGAAGTCAGGGCTGCCCTTCCTTATCTCTGCTGGGCAGCTACAGAAGAGTTTCTTACCAGCTAGTTGTTGATGGATTTCTATTCCGCACTTCAACCCAACCGCCTCGTAATCTAGCGCTGCCATACTATAACACCTTCTTCCTCAACCCTCCTAATCCTATGCAGAGGTACGCGGGTTTCCTTTCCTTGCTGCTTTATTATTATGAAGTTCCCTTCCACTCTCTCAATATCAGAATACC
>DRSY01000034.1 GCA_011372335.1 Candidatus Woesearchaeota archaeon
CATCTTTGCAATCTTGATTACCTGCTCAATCTTAAGGTCAGCAACGTGTTCTAAAGGGTTGCCTGAAGCTTTCTGTATACCTGCTTCTTTTTTTATTAGCTCAGCAGCAGGTGGTGTGCCCACAGAAATAGCGAACTCCTTAGTATCAGTATCAATGATTACCTTAACAGGCACTTGCATACCTTTAAAACTCTCTGTTTTCTTATTAATCTCAGCCACTACTTGACCAATATTTACTCCTTTCGGACCAAGAGCTGGGCCGAGCGGAGGCGCTGCTGTTGCTTTTCCTCCTTCTACAAGTGCTTCTACAACTTCTTTTGGCATGGTTAATCCACGAGGAAATATGAACGCTTTATAAATCTTTTGTGTCTGAAACAACGAGGCGTGTACAGGTATTTATATTGAGAGGTGTCTGGGTTTGCTTTTTTAGTCTTCTTGTGTACCTTCTGTCTTAGATGAGCCTATCATACACTCAAATCAAAAGAATTAGCTGAACTATCCGGATTATCCAGCTCGGATTCCTCAGGAGATTTTTTTGAGGAGATTAAAAAAAAGTTTTTTTTCTTTTCAGCCTTCTTCTTTATCTCTCCTAATAACCCTTACAGCATCCATTTTAACAGTGATAGGGATAGGCACAGCTGCTTCTAAGAGTTCCACAACAACTTCTTCTTTTGCTCTGTCAATCCTAGTAATCTTGCATTTCTCCCTCTTAAAAGGACCGCTTATAATCTCGGCAATATCATTCTTCTGGATGTTCATCTCCTTCTTAACCTGTTCTAACATGTGTTCTATCTCGTTGTACTGGATTATGTTAGGAAGTAAGCCCCTGGCATAAGGAACCCCGAAAGCTGCTTGTTCTGCATCAGCTCTGCTGGCTGCTTCGAGGAATATATAGCCTCTCATACCATGCGGCCTAATCACAGAGTAGACTCTTAGTTTCTTCCTCGCAGCATTGCTTGTCACAAAGTCCATGACTTGGTCCTCGCGGTTAGCAGTTGTTCTAAGAGCATAAATCTTTGGTTTATCACACTCCTCTGTAACTTCCTCTTCAGCCCCAGTTTCTTTTTCTTCCTCTTTTTTTCTTTTAACCCCCTTTATTTCTTCAGTTTCTTCAGGCGCCTTCCCTTCTTTTTTTCTCTTTTCCTCCTCTTTCTTATCCTTCTTATCTGCTTTTCTTTGCTTACTCTTTATCAGGCTTAGCTCCTCACCAATATCCTTTTCTTCTAATAATTCTTCTTCTTTTTCTTTGCTTGCCTTTTTCTCTTCTTCCTCTGCTTTCATCATTGCAAGGTACTCGTCTTCTTTCTCAGGGCTTGTGAGAGGTTCACCTTCTTTTTTCTCTTCCGCTCTTTCTTCCTCTTCTTCTCTCTCTTCTTTTTCCTCCTGTTCTCCCTCTTCTTGCTCTTCTTCTCTCTTTGTTTTTTCCTCTGCTCTCTCTCCTTCTTCTTCCTGTTCTCCTTCGTCTTCTCTCTCCACTCCCAGCTCATCAGGGGGGTGTTGTTCTTCCTCTGCTCGTTCTAGTTTCTCATCTATTGTTACTTCTTCCCCCTCTTCTTCTTCCTTCCTCTCCTCCAAGTCCTTACTTTCTTCTTGCTTGTCCTCCATGGTTTTTTCCTCCTCTTCAGCCATGATTAAAAAAAACACCTTTCTTTATTCTTTTTATCCTGTGATTATCTGATTAATAAAGTGCAGAATAAAGCCTATTAACCCAATAATAAGAATGCCGAGGCCTGAAACCTTTGCAATGGTTATGAACTCCTGTTTATCCGGTTTCTTAGTAACCCTGAGCACTCTTCTGCACTGCACCCAAAAATCTTTTAGCTTCCCCCAAACTCTCATAGCATAATCACCCTAAAACAACTTAAAAAAACAAAGGAGTATTTTAGTCAACAAACTCTATTCCTAGCTCATCCTCAATCTCCTTTCTCTCCTTATCACTTACTTCTCTTCCTCTCCTCCCGCCAAGAATCTGGCTGCTCTTCACCCCAGTAACGATGATAAGCGTCCTTATAGTACCTTCAAGGTCTTCGGAGATTAATGCTCCCCATATCAGTCTTGCATCCTCGTCAAGCTTCATACTCACAGTCTCAACAACTTTCCTAGCCTCGTCCAGGGTCATGTCCGGACCCCCAGCAACATTGATTAATGCGCCGTTCGCACCGCTTATATCAACATCAAGTAAAGGGTTTTGAATTGCTTTCTCCACGCTCTCAACAGCTCTGTTCTCAGTGTCAGACTCTCCAACACCTATAAGGGCTACTCCTCCGTTACCCATCACTGCTCTTATATCTGCGAAGTCCAGATTCACAAGTCCTGCTCTTGTAACCAGTTCAGCCACTCCTTTCACACTATTAGTTAGGATCTCATCAGCAACCTTGAAAGCTGTGTGTAAAGGCAGATCAGGGCTAGCTCTAATAACTTGTCATTAGGAATAACTATCAGGGTATCTACGCTTTTCTCAAGTTTTTCTAAGCCCATAATAGCGTTCTCATACCTCCTCTGACCCTCCATTGCAAAGGGCAGAGTAACAACCGCGACTGTTAAGCAACCTAGCTTTTTGGCTACATCTGCAATCACCGGCGCGCTTCCTGTTCCTGTTCCGCCTCCAAGACCACAGGTTATGAACACCATATCTGCTCCTGCAAGGGCTTGTTTTATCTCATGCTCTGACTCGCGTGCTGCTTCTTCGCCTATCTTTGGGATGCTCCCAGCGCCTAAGCCTTTAGTTATGTCTTTTCCTATGAGTATCTTCTTATCCGCGGTTGTGTAGAGTAAGTCCTGGGCGTCTGTATTAACAGCGATAGTCTCAGCTCCTACAATACCCACCTCAGACATCCTGTTAATAGTGTTGTTCCCTCCTCCACCTGTACCCACGACTTTTATAGTTGCTTTTTGTTTTGATAATAAGTCTTCTAGTTCCTCATCAAGCACGTTCCTCTTAGCAACATCACTTACTTCCTTAACATTATTTTCTCCTGGCAACTTAAAAACACCTCCGCTTATAATAATGATTCTTAAATCCTTTTTCCTATTCTTCTTTTTTAAGGAATGAAGTTTATAAATCTTTCTTTTCTTCCTTGCTCTCTTCGTGTTCCGCTTCTTTCTCTTCCTTCTTCTCTTTTTCTTCTTTCTCCTTCTCTTTTTCTTTTTTCTCTTTCTTCTTCTCTTCTTGTTTCTCCTCCTTAACCTCTTTTTCTAACTCCTTCTTAACTTCCTCCTCGGTTCTGAATTCAACGCTCTTTAATCCTATAAGCCTCTTAATATGCTCTTCCACACCCTTCGCTGCGCCCTCCACCATCCTACGCTGAGTAGTAATAATTGCTTTGTCATCAATCACATCAATATCTTTGAACGGGATTCCTAAGAGCTCAAGCAAAGCCTTTATCTTCTCAAGCGGATCAGTTACTATCCTCTTAATCTC
>DRSY01000146.1 GCA_011372335.1 Candidatus Woesearchaeota archaeon
AACTTTGCTGAGGCAAATCACTATCAAAAAACTAATAAATGGGTTAATGTTGGGAGGCAGCCTCTTCCCCCTAATCTGGTCGAAATGCAGAAATGGGTTCTAGCCAATACAGATGTTAATGACGTCTTCATCTCTACAAACGAGTTAAGCTTTGCTCTTAATGCTTTGACAGGGCGTAAACTCGTAACTCTTAAGAGAGGACATACTGATCTGTTCACAAACGCTTCTAAAAACATGTTAGACGCTGCAATAATCCTTTACACCAACGATACCCGCGCCAGGAGAGAAATCTTAAAGCAACGAAAAGTTAAATACCTCTACTGGGATTACTACTGGATACGATCCGAGTATTATTTTAACAAACAAGGACAAATAACAGGCACGTTTGATCCTCTTGTACTTTTTGATACGAATAATACAAGGGCACTGCTAAGACATTATAATATAAGCTTCTACTCTCAACACACATGGCTAGACCCTGCTATTAGGCAGCCTGATGTGAAGCAATTCGACCTCATCTTCATCCTCCCTTACCAGTTCAACCTTACTCATCCCTGGCATCCTGACCTTGATAATTATCTTGAGGAAGTGTGGGATTACTCTCAGAACGGGGTTGTTATTAGCAGAATTTATAAGATTGTTAATGTTGATTAGAACTGGGTTAACATGGTGGATAAGAAGAAAATAGAATCCGGGGTTGTCTTAATACTCGTCTCCACTATTTTCACGTCTCTTGCTCAGCTCTTCCTTAAGTTCGGAGCTAATAAGTTTGAATCATCCCTCCTGGGTTTAGTGACGAATCCTTTCTTAATATTAGGGCTTCTACTCTACGGTGTTAGCGGAATCTTCTTAATATATGCTTTGAAGCACGGCGAGTTATCCGCGCTTTACCCTTTTTTTAGTCTGAGCTATGTATGGGTTCCTATCCTGGCATTAATATTCTTGGGTGAGCACATGGTGTTTTTACAATGGTCCGGCATAGTTATATTAATCATAGGACTCTCTTTTATTAGAAGAGGTGTTAGTAGTGGTTAGCTTATTAGCAGCGGGTTTGACAGTACTCGGAACTATTACCGGGGCTTTTGGCTCTTTATACCTGAAAAAAGGAGCTGAGGATTTCAATCTTAATATTCTGGAGCAGATACGAAACAAGTCTTTGATTACAGGGATAAGCTTGTTTGTGCTTGGCATTTTACTATATATTTATGCTCTTAGCCTTGAGCGCTTATCCCTTCTATACCCTCTGACCTCTCTTTCTTATATATGGATTGCTTTAATCTCCGAGAAGTTTCTCGGAGAGAGAATGAATAAGCATAAATGGCTTGGTATACTACTAATCATTCTAGGAATATTCTTGGTTACTTTCTTCTCTGGTTCTTAACCCATTTTATTGTTGTTCTTAATCCTTCTTCGAACCCGTACTCTGCTCTGTACCCGAGAATCCTCTCTGCTTTTGAGTTATCAGAACACGACCTTCTTAGCTCTCCTTCTCTTTCACACAAGAACCTTGGTTTTATGCTTTTGTTAACATGCTTGTTTATAAGGCTTAAAAGCTGATTAACAGATGTTTCTCTTCCAGAACCAATGTTTATGGCTTCTCCGAGTCCTGTCTTAGCCTTGCATGCGAGCAGATTAGCATTAACAACGTCTTTTACAAAAACAAAGTCTCTTGTCTGCTCACCGTCACCGTAAATGACTGGTCTTTTATTCTCAAGAACTCTTTTTATGAATAAAGGGATTACTCCTGCGTACTCTGACTCCGGGTTTTGTCCTGGTCCAAACACATTAAAGTATCTCAGAGCTGTTGTTCTTAAGCCGTACTCCTCATAGTACTCTCTGCACAGCTCCTCGCCTTCTAGTTTGAACGTGGCGTAAGGGGAGAGCGGGTTCGGTTCTAGGCTCTCGGATTGAGGTATTACGCTTGTATTCCCGTAAACAGCGCATGAAGAAGCAAAGACCACCTTCTTAACATCATTATGCCTTGCAGCTTCCAACACGTTCCTTGTTCCTTTAAGATTAATAGCTCTGTACAGCTCTGGCTTTTCAACAGATTCAGTAACCGAGATTAGTGCTGCTTGGTGTAGAACAAAGTCAACGCTTCCAAACTCTTTCTTCAGGACGGCGAGGTCTCTTATGTCCGCTCTCACAAACTTAATCTTGTCCAACACATCCCTTAATAACTCTTTTCTTCCTGAGCAGAGATTATCAATAACAATGACGTCTTTTCCTTGTCTAACTAATTCTTCCACCAGATTGCTCCCGATAAAGCCTGCTCCGCCAGTTACAACATACTTCATGTATTAAATCCTCCTGGTCCTTTGACTATTCCTATTTCTTCTTTTTTAGCTCTGAGTTTATAATCTTTATGAACTCTTCTTCTGGTTGCGCACCGATAACTTTGATGCCGTTAATAAAAAAGGTTGGTGTTCCTGTGACTCCGACTAACATAGCGGTCTGGATGTCTTTCTCAATCTCGGATTTATAGCGCTGAGTTCTGAGGCATTCATTGAACTGCTCGGTGTTAAGTCCTAGGAGCCGGGCGTATTCTTCTAAGTACCTTGTTTCTAGTTGGTTGTTATGTTCGTAAAGGTAGTCGTGGTACTCCCAGTACTTGTGTTGTTCTTTTGCACACTCCGCTGCTAGGGAAGCATTATAAGCGTGCGGGTGGGTCTTTGTCAAAGGGTAATCTTTGAATATATAAACCACGTTCTCGGCGTACTTATCCAGTATTTTTTTCATGCTCTGCTCTGCGTCTTTGCAGAAGGAGCACTCGTAACCAGAAAAAGCCACTATTACAACACCACCCTTTGGGTTGCCTTTGAACGGGTCATTCCCGATAGGCACGTTTATCCTCTTTGCATTGTTATCATCATCCTCTCCTAACAGCCCAAAGCCTTTGGTGAGAACACCCCCTATGATTATTATCAGTAATATGAATACGCTTATGGCTATGATATTCTCTGTTCTCTCAGACTCATTATCTTTTTTCCCTTCTTTTTTCTCTTGCTCTCCTCCTTGTTTTTTCTTAGAAGTCTTCATTTCTAAGAAGAGACGAGTAATTGATTTAAAAATCTTTTTGGGAATGCTTGGCTTATAACCCTTAAATAACCTTGTGGTTAGTAGTCGTTCTTAGTTATCCCTATGTAGATAAGAGCGGTTATGAGAATCACAATGAATACGACAAGGAGGGCTCCGAAGAGAAGAACAGAGTTATCCGTCGGGTTCGTTGCTGCTGTTACAAAACCAGTGGGGCTGCTTCCTGTGAAGTTAAGCACGAGATGAGCAGCAATCACCGAGATGAAGATAATTAGCATCCATATAAAGAAGACATCTTTCTGACTCCTGCTTTCTACTTGTGCTTCGTGATGCTTTATGAACTCCTTTTCATCAACAATACTTTCCATTC
>DRSY01000090.1 GCA_011372335.1 Candidatus Woesearchaeota archaeon
ATCTTAAGGAGGGATAAAGATGGAATACGTATACGCGGCTATGCTTTTGCACAAAGCAGGAAAGAAAATAGATGAAGGCTCAGTGAAAAAAGTGTTAGAAGCAGCCGGTATTAAACCGGATGACGCGAGGATCAAGGCTTTAGTAGCTGCTCTTGAAGGCGTGAACATAGAAGAGGCTATTAAGACCGCAGCAATGGTTGCTCCGGCAGCTCAAGCAACGACTCCTGCGGAGAGCCAGCCCCAAGGAGGAGAGGCTAAGAAGGAAGATAAGAAAAAAGAGGAGCCTAAGCCTTCAGCAGAAGAAGCAGCTGCAGGACTAGGAGCCTTGTTTGGCTGAACACCCTAAAAATCGTTTAATTTTTTTTAACTTTAAAAAAATGTTTAGCCAAGCGTGTAAGAACAGAGTTATGGAAAGGTACAATGCTAGGAGAAAAAGAAATAAAGGAATTATTAGCTGAGCTGAGGAGAAAAGAAAAAGAAGTTCTTGAGCTTAGAAAGAAGCTTAACAAGATAAACAAGGATAAGGAAGAGTTGTATAAGAAGAGAGAGGCTCTTAGTAAAGAGATAAAAGCCAGGATTAAAGAGCTTACTGGTTCTAAAAAGAAAAGGGATGGTCTTACTCAGAACGTGAAAGAGAAGAAGAAACAAAGAGATATTCTTAACGCTCAGATTACCAAGGAAGTAGGGATTATTAAGAAGCTAAAAAAAGAATACGCTGAGCTTAAAAAGAGTCTGGGAGTGAAGAAAGACCCTTCTGAGATTCTGAAAAGAATCGAGGCGTTAGAGTTCAAGATTCAGACAGAGCCTATGAGTTTTGAAAAAGAACAAGGAGTGATGAAACAGATAAAGGATTTGAAAAAGAAATACGCTGAGGTTAAAGTCCTGGTGGAGAAGGATAAGGAGATAAGAGAGAAATCAAAGGAGATTGACGACTTAAAGAAGAAGGCTAATGCTCTTCACAAGGAAATCCAGGAGCAAGCTGCTCAGAGCCAGGCTCATCATGAAGAACTAGTTGAGAAGTATAAGAGCATTGATGAGTTCAGAGAAAAGGAGAAGGAGATACGAGAGAAGTTTGAGGAGTACAAGAACAATTTTAATCAGGTTAACCAGGAGTTGAAAAAGAAGCTTGAGGAGCTTAGAGGAATAAAGGCAAAGCTTGATGAGAACAAAATAGAGTTTGAGGAAAGTGTTAAGGAGTACGAGAAGAAAAGCCTTATGGAGAAGAAGAAAGAGATTGATGATAAGATAAAGAAGGGTATGAAACTCACAACAGAGGATCTCCTCATATTACAGAGGCTTGAGCAGCAGAAAAACAAATAATTCATTAATCTATGATTCAATTTTTTTTAACCACTTCTAAATAGGGAACCTTTTAATATAAGGGCTTTTTCTCTCCAAGAGAGATGACTATAGGGAGGCTGTTTAGAGGAAGTAATAGGATATACTTCGCACTTTACCCTGAGCACCCTAACCTTCACATAGGAGTGCCCTTAGAAGTAAAGAAATACTTTGAGAGATGTGCTAATATAATATTTAAGTCTTCTATTTCAGGTTCAGGAAATGATAAGGATAGTTCAATAGACCTCTTCTTATTAAAAGATAGAAAGGACTATGAATTAGTTAAGAGCATCTTATATGATAAGTTAAAAAAAAGATGCGGTCATCCTAATCTCCATGTTGAAGACACAAAGGAGTTGGTAAGAAGGTGTGGCCTAGAAGACAAACTAGTACAAGCAGAAACAGATACGAGATTTGGGATAAGGTATAGGATAAAAAAAGAATTTAAAAATTTAACACGAGAAATAGTTCAGACTGCAAGAGCAGATATTTATCAGTTCTTCCTTACAAGGGAAAAACCATTGAGACAAGATAATGAGACCCGCGTAACGGTTTTGGAAGAAGTGCTGCAACCCACAAAAATAAGAAGACTCGGACCAGTGAGAATCAAGCTCGGAACTAAGTCAATAGTACACCCATTCTGCTACCAAGACCTAGCGATTGACTTCACAAATGGTTGTAAGAGTTACGAAGAAGTAATTGAACTAGAAAAGGATAAAAAGGTTTTTGTTTTCAACCCTTGGTTAGGATGTAGTTACTGCTATAATCGGTGGGTTAATAAGCATCACTTCTCATACGGTTATCATCCAGCTGATAAAGAAGATCTTATTACGCAAATAAAAGAACTAAGAGAAACCGTTTTCAAAGGAAAAAAAATCCGTGCTCTCAGAATCGGACAAGGAACAGAGTGCTTCACTCCAGAACTAATAGAGCACCTCTTAGTAACAGTAGAAGCAGCTTACGAGGAGAACATACCCGTGGTTATCCCTACCAAAACACCTTTCTTTGACAGAGAAGTCGCAAAGACCCTTAAGAACTGCAATGTAAGCCTAATGGTAAGCTTAGGGCTTGACGAGCTTGAAATAGGAGTTTGTAAACAAGGATTCACGAATAAGACTAGGATTGAGTTTGCACAACAATATCATTCAGCAGGGGTGAGGACAATTCTATACCCATTAACAGACTTGACAACGCATCCTGAAAAACAAAAAACATGGAGTGTAAGAGAAGCTTACAAATTAAATCAAGAAAAAGGCATACCCATACAATTCCTGGTTTTCAGAACAAACAGTTCTGAGTTACTCAGAAAAATTACAGACCTACCAATCCTAGGTAACTATTTCAAAGGTCAAGGACTACTCCAAGCCTTTGTTAGGAACGGCTACTATTTTTATCAACAAGAAAAATACTTCATCCCTATTAGAATTCATCCTTTTTTCAAGGAGATAATGGAGAAGAGCAATCCAACAATAGGAGTCTGTTCTGTAATACCCTCCTGGTCTGCTTGCTCAGCCTGCTTTGTACCAGGGCTGGACAGAAGAAAAGGAGTTCAAGAAAAGAAGCCTCTCCCCCACATTGAAAAGATAAGAGAAGAAAAGTTAAAAAGAACCAAGAAAACAAGACAAAAAATTTTTTCCCTGCAACATCGTTTCCAACACCCTCTTTTTAAAAATGAGTCAAGATAAAATTAGAATCATTGATAAGCGGAGTGGCGTAGAATTATTAAGGTTAGAGGAACTTGTAGTTGCTAAGAATTATAGAACGAACTTTTCTATTACTGATATAAAGGCTTTAGCTGATTCTATAAAGACAGTAGGCCAGATCCAGCATGTCATTGTGAATAGAAGACCTGATGGTAAGTATGAACTGGTTGCTGGCCAGAGAAGATATTATGCAATTACCTTACTAAACCTGGAGAAGATAAAATGTGTTGTTTA
>DRSY01000162.1 GCA_011372335.1 Candidatus Woesearchaeota archaeon
GGCCTTGTACCTTACCTATTCAAGTTCGGGTATAGGGGCCCTGTGTATTGCACCCTACCAACAAGGGATATTATGAGCTTATTACAACTAGACTTGGTTAAGATTCAGAGGAATGAAGGAAAAGAACCTATTTATACCAGTGATGATATCAAGGAGGTGGTAAAGCACACCATATGCCTGGATTACGAAGAAGTCACAGACATAACCCCTGATGTAAGAATAACCTTGTACAACGCGGGTCACATGCTTGGAAGCGCTCTTGTACACATCCATATTGGTAACGGGCTTCATAACATGGTTTACACTGCAGACGTAAAGTACGCTAAGACTAACCTGCTAAGCATGGCAGCTACTAATTTCCCAAGGCTTGAAACACTGATGATAGAATCCACTTACGGAGGGAAAGACAATATTATGCCAGCTGCCAGGGAAGCTGATGCTCAGCTAAGCGAGCACATCATCGAGACTATTAAGAGAAAAGGAAAAGTACTCATGCCTGTTCTGGGCAGTGGTAGAGCACAGGAAATCATCGTACTCCTAGACAAATTAATGCGTGAAGGAAAACTAAGTGATAAGATACCCATATACATTGATGGAATGGTATGGGATGTTACTGCAATCCACACCGCGTATCCTGAGTTCTTAAATAATACTGTTAGGCAACAAATATTCCATAAGGATAATAATCCTTTCCTACGCGAGAATATTAAGAGAATCGGAAGCCCAAAAGAAAGGCAGCAATTAGTAGAAGAGAAAGGACCCTGCATAATCCTAGCCACGAGTGGTATGCTAGTAGGAGGTCCTAGTGTTGAGTACCTAAAAGCCCTTGCAGAGAACCCAAAGAACTTATTAATATTCACGTGTTACCAAGGAGAAGGCAGTCTTGGAAGAAGAATACAGCGCGGAGAGAGAGAACTTAATTTCCAGAAAGGAAACAAGATTGAGACTATACAGATAAAAATGGATGTTGAAAAACTCGAGATAACAGGGCATAGTGATAGGCGGGAACTCATGAGCTTTGTAAGCCACTGTAATCCTAAACCTAAAAGAGTGATTGTTGTGCATGGTGAGAGTAGCAAGTGCTTGGACCTTGCCAGAAGCATATATAAAAGTGCAAGGGTAGAGACAATAGCACCAAGGAATCTTGACGTGCTAAGGCTGAAGTAATCATCTTTATCAAATTATTAAGAAGAGAATTTATTCTTTGTTGATACAAAACTGTTTTATGTGACATATAACTGTTCCGGTTCTTTGAGAAGACAAAGATATAAAGCTGCTGAATTAATACAAAATAAAAAAAAGCAGTGAACACATCTAAGCAATAAACCGAATAAGAAGAAACACAAGGATATCAAAAACTTTATATACTATTCTCACGAGAATTAAGTCTACGGGTTAGGTGTAGGAATAGCGTTTTAATAGTTATTCACCCCCTAACAGCCTCTGCAGCGCTAAAAAGGAAAGGATTTCAGAACTAAAAAAAGAGGTAGTTAACTTTGGAGAACATTTTCCTTGATATTGGGGTTATCATTATTGTCGCGGGGGTCGGTGCTTATTTTGCACGAGCTCTAAGACAGCCTTTAATCCCTGCTTATATCATTGTAGGTATTATTCTTGGTCCTGTTCTCGGCATAATCACTGATAAAGGGGTTATCTCTGCTCTTTCAGAAGTAGGCATTGCATTCCTATTATTCAGTGTTGGACTTGAGCTTAATCTGAAAAAATTAAAGGATGTGGGTAGGGTTGCTACGATTGGCGCCTTAGTGCATATGGGCTTATTATTCGGTGCGAGTTATGCTGCGTTCAAGCTCTTAAAATACGATAATCTTACCAGTGTTTATATTGGCTTAATCCTTATGTTCTCAAGCACGCTTGTGACTGTGAAGTTACTATCTGATAAGAACGAGATTGATAGTCTCCACGGAAGGATAATCATTGGTATGCTCTTAATGCAGGATATCGTGGCAGTTATTGCTCTTAGCATGCTTAACAGCTTAGGACAAGGAGGGCTGGGCTCCTTGGTCTTCATCTTCTTAAAAGGTTTTGTTGTCTTCTTCATAGGCCTTGCTCTTGCAAGAATAGTGTTTACTAGTGTCTTCAGATTCGCTGCTGAGAATGACGAGTTATTATTCATCCTCTCAATTATGACAATGTTCGCATTTGCTATTATCTATAATTATATTGGTTTTAGTATTGTAATAGGAGCATTCATCGCCGGGTTACTCCTAGGCAGCCTACCTTATAACATTGAAATAATAGGCAGGGTTAAGGGCATAAAGGATTTCTTTGCAGTAATCTTCTTTGTAAGCATAGGATTAGAGTTAATACCTGTGAACCTCAGCAAAATAATCCTGCCTTTAGGAGTGATGCTCGGCTTAACCCTCCTCCTCCTTCCTATCATAACCTTGTTCATCCTTGCCTTATTCGGTTATAAGCGGAGAACAGCTTTTCTCACAAGTATCAGCTTAGCTCAGATATCCGAGTTCAGTCTTATCATTGTAGCTTTTGGTTTTAACAAAGGGCATATAGGATCCGAGGTCTTCAGCCTTACAATACTCGTAGCTATCATTACTATTGGATTAACAGCGTACATTATTAAGTTCGATGACAAGCTTTACCAATGGGTAGGTAAGAAGCTTACTTTTTTTGATAAGCTGAGCAAACATAACAAGGAGCTTATAAGCTACTTAGAGGAAGGTGCTAAGCACAAAGTTGTGCTTATTGGTTATGACAGAATAGGGTATAGCATCCTCCAAAAGCTGATGAAAATGAAGAAGAACGTTGTTGTTGTTGATTTAAACCCTGACGTGATTAAGCACTTGATAAAGAAAAAGGTACCGTGTATCTACGGTGATATAGGTGACGAGGAGATCATGAAGAGGCTTAGCCTTGAAGAAGCAGAGCTGGTTATAAGCACTGTGCCTAGTCATTCAGACAGCTTGTTGCTTATAAAAAAAGTGAGAGAACTTAATCCTGAAGCAACGATTATTGTTACGAGTTATGACACAGAGGATGCGCTGGAGCTTTATAAGAAAGGAGCGGACTACGTTGTTGTCCCTCACTTCCTTGGAGGAGAGCATATAAGCCTTATCCTTGAAGACTTAACCACGGATCTTAATAAGCTTCTCAGAATCAAGATTAGTCATATAAAAGCATTGCAGGAGCGTAAAAAAAGACACCCGCATCATAGATAGTAGACCCTTAGTAACATGAATAAAATAAAGGTTTAGTAGAAGGATATAATACGCGGAGTAATAAGAGAGTATATA
>DRSY01000165.1 GCA_011372335.1 Candidatus Woesearchaeota archaeon
AAAGGATTAAAATCTTTTTTGCATACAAAAAGAGGCTTTGGGACTTGTATCCCAGGGCATTTCTTCTCGCATGGGCCTCCGCAGTCTATTCCTTCTTCGCATAGGCCGTCATGACAGTTTTGTATGCCATCAAAACAAGTGATACAAGGAGGGCATAAACCCCCGCAATCAATTCCTTCTTCTAACCCGTTCTTAACCCCGTCAAAACAAGTAGGGGTATAAACACATCTCTGAATCTCAGGCGGCTTCTCCTCATACGTACCACAGTTATTCTCATCAACACAGGTTCTGTTCTGGAACCCGTCAATTCTGCAAACCGACCAATTACTACACACCCATTTCTCCTTACACTCATATCCAAGACCATACCCTGAAACATTAAACCCAGTATAATTAAGATAGAATGATGGCATAAGACCAAGGTATCCACCTCCTGCTTCTTCACCCCCAGCTTCTTCTTCTCCTTCTCCTCCTTCCCCTGCTCCTCCACCTCCAGAGATGTTTGTCACATTAGTAGTTATGTTCACACTAGCATTATACGATGGACAATCTTCAGGGCAATTGTAATTATTCTCGTACCAAGCGTCACAGAAATTATCACCGCAATAAACCACAGGATAAGTTAGGTTTACGTACTGGAAAACCCCATAACCCCAGGTATTGTTTCCCATTACTGTTGTGAAACCTCCTTTGTACTTGAAAGTAATGTTTTCTCCTGCAGTAGCTCCTTCATCGACTGGTGTTTCAGGATCATCTCCTTTACAAGTAAGAGAGCCATAAAAGCCGCTGTTCACAATAGTGAATGAGCCGCAAAGAACACCATCACTATCATAAGCCTGAACAACCTCTCCTGGGGAGCCATTATAATTATAATCACGTATCACACCATAAAACTCTGTGGGCAGAGGAGGTAAAGCCGAGATAAGCATAGGCAGATTCATCATAACTATCATAAAGAAGAGTGATATGAATATTATTTTTGAAATACTTACACCTAGGAATCTGAATCCCGCACTCTTCTTAACGCATCTCATCTTATCTCTTACCTAAAATCCTTTTTTTTAATCTTAATCAACAACCCATACCTCTTTGGTTGTGGCATTAATCCAATAGCCGAAATAAGGTTCTGTCTGATTAAGAGCGCCCCCAACACCAGGCACATAACTAATAAAGCTCTGTGTTGCGGTGTTATAGGTTCGTACCTCTGTAAAGTTACCTTCAATAGAGCTAAACGACTGGTTAACTGGTTTAGTTTCATTCGTGGGGTAACCTACTAGGTTCCAGCCAGGCGCTAAGTACACATCAGTTGGGACTCTGAGTCCGCCTTCAAGGAAGAAATGCTCGTCTCCTTTCATTCTAATCCAATAACCCTCAGTTCTGCTCATCCGAGTTAAGTCTTGGATAACAAAACTTGGCAGATTAGGATTATAAATCTTCCAAGCATCACTACTTCCTTCTTGGTATTCAAACACAGCATCTAAGTTTGAGAGCGAGCCAACCACGTCCCCTGTTGGGTGCATCGTTGTAATACAGAAAAAAGATACTAGGTTAAGCCCTTTATACAGTGTAAAGTTACAATTCCCTGGGGCTGGCTGAGTAATATTGACTCTTGTCACCACCCTTCCTGTTATACTTTGAAAAGATGAGGGTATTACTTTGTTAAGAGCCATCATGCTAAGTATGAGGAGCATGAGAACTGTTATTAAAACCAGGATTTCTTCTGTATTATTATTTTTCTCCTTCATTTCTTTTCTCCTTCATTTTTCTTTGTATTTTTCTTTTTCTTTTTTTGCTTCTTCTATTCTTATAACCCATTTATTTGTTTCAGCTTCGTATACAAAGACCACGTCATACTTCTTTTTTTTATCAATTGAGAATAATAAAGGCATTGGTATTGTGGTTTCATAGCTGCTTCCACGCGTATAGAGTTTTCTTCTGAATTCCATGCTTCTTTTGTAATCATAACAAACACACATATTTAAATTTACTTATTTTTTTACTTATTAAACCCACAATCCAGTATACTAAAAACCACACAAAACGAAATATTTATATACTGGTAATGCTTATTGTAATCCTATGGTAATCCTTTTTGACCAGTACAACCTACCAGAGAACATATATGAAATAATCTTTGCTACAAAACAACAAGTAATAGTTGCAAAGATGCTTATAGAAGAGATGAAGAATAAAGAAGGAGAAATAGGTAAGACCGAGATGTCTATGTTTGCAACCGCTCTTCATGAAGGAGTAGAGGTAGAAGCTATGACAAATGAAAGAATCGGGGTGAAAAAGAAAGTAAAGATCTCATATAATAAAAGACAATTCTATGACAGAATCCTCACCCCAATGAAGACCATGGGCTTAATTGATTACGACCTCTACAAGAAAACGTATAAGATAAGTGAGAAATTTAACAAGAACATGATGCGGATAGGACTTATGTGGTTACAGGAGTTAAGAAAGCCACCCAAACCGTTCGTACTAAAGAAAAAATGAGTCTTATTCACGATTAAAAAGGAAAAGCTCCCTATTGTGGTTTAGTTCTTCTTAACCACCCTCCCCCTTTTTCCTCAAAAACAATAGGGAGCTTCTCTTCCTTCTTTTTTATTTTAATGCATGACCACATTTCTTACAATGAGAAGCATCCTTTTTATTAAGAGTCCTGCATCGAGGGCATCGCTTCCCTTTTCTCTTTATAAACAATAAGATTAAGAAGAGAATAATTACAATGACTAGTATTGCAGCAGGGATGTACCACCATACTAAGCCTTTTCTAAGTCTAAGCTCAAACTCTTTTTCCTTAACCTTTACAAGAGCATGTTTTCTTTCCCCATAAACACCCCTGACTAGCATCTTAGAATTCCTTTCATCCTCTAAGTCCTCTTCTTCAAGTTTAATATTCACAGGTATCTGCTTTGCTTTCCCTGTTCTTATCTTCTCAATATCATCTGCGCTCACAGTGATATACTCGCCATTAAACCACACATCCACGAGTTCAACATCAACATAAACATCTACAGCACCTGTGTTCTCAATTGTTACTAGGAATTTCCCAGAACTCTTATCATAAACCAAGCCTATTATTTCAATTTCTGCATCATCAATAATAGTTATTGCTTCTATTTTAAAAGTTCCTCTCAGGACTTTTTCTAAAGAAGTCTTTGACTCCCCATAAATAGTATATACTTCTGCTGTGAGGTTCTGGTCAGTATCAGGTAGTTCCGGATGATAAACAAGTG